>JAUNUM010000057.1 GCA_030538215.1 Bacteroidia bacterium | reverse complement strand
AAACGTTTTGTTTACCCTCTTGAGTAATGATTGGGCATTGGATTTTTTTCGCCAAGTAAGCGACACCTTTTTTGGCACCAACTTTTCTCAATATGGAAACACTTTCGATACCCTTACCGGAAGCTTTGTGGTGTTGCCACAAGACACCTTAGAGTGGATATTTGGAAGTGGCAAATCACTGTTTAATGCCTTTGATAATAATACCGATATAGGATACCTGCTTCAGCTTAATTATGGAGGGCTTCTATTTTTATTCCTGATTATTCTGTTTATCTTAATCACGAGTGTCCGGTTAATAAAATCGCTGAAGTATTCTCATTGGTTTACAATCTTTTTAATATTATCGGTTTTAATATTAAACTATAAAGGATTTGTTTTTGCAGGAACTCCTGGGGGGAGACTGCTCTTTTTCTATTACGTTTATTTTATTTACAACAAAAGAAATAATAAGACTCACACAATAATTGAAAAGAATTATGATTATAATGAAAATAATAAGAGGGGTGCGACACCGATTCTTCGCGACATTCAATCGTAAAGCATATATGAAAATTGTCGGAGTAAATACAACCGGACGTGTTTGTATTTATGGTAATCCCCTTCATATGTTTGGATCCGAACCTTGGTGTGTAACATTAGGAGACAATGTGCATATTACCAGAGATGTTCTGTTTATTACTCATGATGCAGGAACACTCTTGTTCAAAGACAGAGTACCCGATTTGGAAATTACAGCCCCTATTGAAATAAAGAATAATGTTTACATTGGAGCAAGAAGCATAATTATGCCCGGTGTTACTATTGGAAATAACTGTATAATTGCCGCCGGTGCTGTGGTAACTAAAGATGTGCCTGATAATTCAGTATATGGTGGTGTGCCTGCAAAGTTCATAAAAACAAGTGAAGATTATTTTGAGAAAATAAAAAAAGAATCATTGCATTTAGGACATCTAAAAGGCAAAGAAAAAGATATGGCCTTAAGAAAGCTATTTAATTATGATAAAAAATAACCACCTGCTGCCCCATAAAGCCCTACTTATCGCCAGAGATACTAGCTCTTCTGAGGACACCATATTAAAGCGTTTTTTGGATTCGGGTATGAAAAGAAACAAACTTCAATATCTGCTGTACTCGCCTTTTGTCTGGCTTACCCTGAGATTAAAGGGAATAAAGAGTGAGCGAAGCTATTTTAATGGCTTTCCGTATTTTCATAGAGCAAACAAATCGTCAATTGAAATTGGTCGAAACAGCCGTTTTAATTCCCGTACTACTTCAAATCTAATTCCTGCTAATGTAATAGCCGGTGGAAATCCTTGTGTCGTTTTAAAAGAAATATAATGAATATCGTTTTTACCGGTTTATCCGGAGTACCCTATAAGAAAAGAGCGGCAGATGCCCGTTTATTAGCCTTTGCAGAGACTTTTGCTACTTCGGGTAACGAGGTTGCTATATTGAACAGAATGCCTGTCGTAAATGACAGCGAAAAGAAAGATGTAACCATCTCAGCGGATAACATCAAAATCATTGAACTTTTCAAACGAAAAAGCCCTGTAAGTAATTCGTTGGCTTTTGTTATCTACTTTCTATTTTCATATTTGGTAGAATATCGTTGGTTTATTAAAAATAACAGAGAAAAGAAAATAGACTTTATTCATCTTTACAGCGGTCATTATTTCGATTTCCTGCATTACAGTCTGATAGCGAAGCTCATTGGTGCAAAACTTATTTATCAATATGTGGAAGTGCGCACTGCAAAAAATACAAAAGGCGCTTACCACAAGCTAAATTCTTACTTGGTTGATAATTATGGTTATCGCTTGTTTGACGGTGTTATTTCTATTAGCGATTACATTTCTGACTTACTCAACAAGCAATCAAGCCAATTACCGGTTGTAAAAGTACCGCCAATCTGTGACATTTCCTATTTTGACAACATTTCATCAGAAAATAAAACGGAAGGAGAAGATGAATGTATTTTGTTTTGTGGTTCAGCCGGATATTTGGAGCCGATTCAGTTAATTATTGATTCGTATAAAGCTTCGAAGCTAAACCCCGGAATAAAACTCTATTTAGTTCTTTCCGGTACAGAACAACTTCTCGATAAGATACGGGTACAATTGACTGATTCAATAAAAATCCTCAACTCTCTGCCTTATGCTGAGTTAGTTAAGCTGTATGTGAGCGCTAAAGCATTGTTAATTCCACTACGCAATACTATTGAGGATACGGCGCGCTTCCCCAATAAAATTAGTGAATACACCGCGTCTGGTGGCTTAATTATCACTACCGATTTTGGAGAAATAAAAAACTATTTCAAGGATAATGAAAGCGCTCTAATAGCCGAAGATTTTACTGTTCCCGCATATACTCGGAAGCTGAATCAGATCGTTGAAAATAGTGATATTAAGAATGAAGAAATTCGCAACAATGCATATAATATTTGCTTGAAGCACTTTGACAAAAAAGCATATAAAGGAATATTGCAGGAGTTTTTAATATCATTATCGAAGCAAAAATGAATCATTCGAAACTTTTGCCATAACGGCCTTCTGAAAAGATATTTCAAGAATGAAAATACTTATTAAAAACAGTTTATATGAATAAAGAAAGATACTTGTATATAGTTGTTCTTTTAGCCCATTTTTTGCTATTGCCCTCTAAGAGTTTACTGATGGCTCAATCAAGTAAGTCGGCTGTGGATATTACCCGATATTTACCACAAAATTATCGGCAGGACGGAACTGTAGATTATACTTCTTATATTCAAAAAGGGCTCGATGAAAACAGATACGTGAAAATGCCGAATTTCCCAATTCTTATCAATGAGAACGGATTAAAAATCAAAAGTAATTCAGAGATCTATTTTCAGAGAAAATCCAAATTAATTATGGCACCTAATCACAGAGATGCCTACGCGATGTTATGGTTAGTAAATGTGAGAAATGTGAAAATTCACTCGCCCCACTTAATTGGGGATAGGTTTAGCCATAAAGGGGCAAAAGGAGAGTGGGGTATGGGTATTCATATTACACAATCTGATGATATTTACATCAGTAATGCAATTATTAGCAATTGCTGGGGAGACGGAATTTATATTGGAGGTGGCACAACTCCTTGTGTAAGAGTGAAAATTGAAAAAGCAAAAATAGGAAATAGCCGGAGGAATGGAATTTCAATAACAAATGGAAAAAGTATAACCATCTCTAACAGCGTCATAACAAACACCAACGGAACCCCTCCTATGGCTGCAATCGACATCGAACCAAACAAACCATCAAATGTTATAGATGATATTAATATAAAAGATGTAGAAACCAAAAACAACAAAAAATATGGTGTGCTCATTGAATTAAACCCTTTAATTCAAGCATCAAATAAAGTCAAAATTACTATTGACGGGCACAAAGATTCCGGCTCTGCAACCGCGTTGGCAATTGCGGAGTTTCGAGGCAATCTAAAAAATAGGTATCAATTAAATGGCGAGATTTTAATTTTAAATTCAGTGTGGGAAGATAATATTGAGGAGCCTTATCAGATAGGAGAATTTCGGTTAGGACCTCGAACGCGCATTGAAAACTATAAAATAATAAAAAACAACAGGCTCCAACGCCATACTCCTAAGATAATCATACGAAATGAAAACAGATAAAAAACGACTGGTTTATTTTCTTGTTGTAAATGTGGATCGGTTTTTCCTCTCCCATCGATTGCCACTGGCGTTAGAGGCAGTGAAAAGAGGTTATGACGTTTATTTGCTTTCGGCAGATACCGGAAAACGAAAAGAAATTGAAGCTTATGGGATTAAATTTCTAAATGTACCATTTCAACGTTCAGGGCAGAATGTTTTTCATGAAATAAATTGTGTTCGTATTCTTTCAAACTACTATAAGAAATTCCAGCCGGATATTATTCACCACGTAACACTTAAAGCGACATTATTAGGCTCTTTAGCCGCAAAGAGAGCAAAAATAAGTAATGTGATAAATGCCATAAGTGGCATGGGATACAACTTTACAAATGGACGAAATGGGTTATTGCAAAAAACGATTAAGGTTGTGATGAATATAGCCTTTAAGTCAAAGTATTTTTACTTTATTCTACAAAATCCGGATGATTTAAGATTAATGAAGGGGTTTAATTTTGTGCCCGAGAGTCACTATAAATTAATCAAAGGTTCGGGAGTTGATTTGGAAGAGTTTTCGTTTACGGAAGCAAAAGAAAAAGATAAAATAAGAATATTATTTCCCGCGCGTATTTTATATGATAAGGGGATTATGGAATTGATAGGAGCGGCAAATAGTTTAAGAGATAAATGGGAGGGTAAAATTATTTTCATTCTTGCAGGAGATTGTGATAAAAATAACAAAGCAGTAATACATCAATTGGATTTAGAAAAACTCTTAGTTCCCGGATATATTGAATGGATTGGTTTTAGGAAAGATATAATTTCTCAACATCAACAATCGGATATTGTTATATTACCATCTTACAGAGAAGGACTACCTAAATCTTTAATAGAAGCGTGTGCAATTGGTCGCCCTATTATTACAACGGATGTGCCCGGGTGTAGAGAGTGCGTTGTGGATGGTTATAATGGATATATAGTGCCGGCAAAGACCGTTGAACCATTAGCTCAAGCAATAGATAAATTGTGTGCAAGTAAAGAGGAAAGAATTGAAATGGGGCGAAATTCAAGAAAATTAGCGGAAAAAGAATTCTCGATAGAGAGTGTTGTAGAAAAAACATTTTCTATTTATGATGAAACATTAAATCGAGATAGAAAATGAACTATTTCGTTAAGCTAAATGAGTAAAGCTAAACTTGTTTAAAGCTTTGCCATAGCGAGAAATAGTCTAGTTTTATGAACATTCTCATTACCGACATAAACGGCTTTGTAGGCTCCAACTTTACAAAAGACTGGAGTAAGAATCATACACTTTACGGGTTGGGTATCAATCAAACGCCCAAAGAAAGAGTGAAAGAAATCTTTAATTGCAAAGAGTATAATTTACCTACGCCACGGTTTGAAAACATTTCGGATGGATTTATGGTTACGTTGTATTCAAATAATAGGTTAGATGTCCCTGTAGATATTCTGTTGAACAAAAGACAAAAAGAAATAATAAGGCACATTGCTAACAATCCGAATATTGCCATTAATTTGCTAACAGAGAATTTTGCAGTAAGCCGAAAAACCATAATGAGAGACTTGGAGTATTTACGCAACAAAAATTTGATTGAGTGAATAGGTTCCGACAGATATGGACAATGGCTATTGAAAAAACAATCTTTCTGATAAAAATTCAAAACAGTTTCTTAATACGAACAATAACTAAAGAAAAATGTATAAAACTCAGTATCTCCCAAAAGATGATTTCGTAACACCTGCCAAGTGTTTCAAATATTTCGATTATATTTGCATTTTAAAGAAGATTTAATGGAATGGAAGCACAAATAAAAAAACACAAAGACCCAGCAAGCAAGAGCGTAGAGTGGCGCAAGCATCCTACTCGACCACCGAACTCACGTTATTATAAGTTATTTTAAAGTCGAATAAAAAAGATGATTTACTTACTAATTATACTCCTACTTTTCTTTGCCGAAATTCTCTATTTCCGTATTGCTAATAAATACAACATTATTGATAAACCCAACGAACGTAGTTCGCACACTCAAATTACATTGCGTGGCGGAGGCATTATTTTTTGGATTGCTGCGGTGTTGTATGTTATTTTCAATCCATCCGAAATAGCTGGATGGTTTTTAGTCGGAATTACGTTGGTAGCCGTAGTTAGCTTTTGGGACGATATACAAGGACTGGGGCCAAAAATAAGATTGCTGGCACATTTGCTGGCGATGACGTGCGCTTTTTATCTGGCAAATGTGTTTGGCGAATATCCGTGGTGGGCAATTGCAATTGCATACATTGTTTTTATCGGCATTATGAACGTGTATAACTTTATGGATGGTATTAACGGAATTACCGGTTTATATACTATCGCGGTGCTTTTGCCGATGATGTACGTAAATTACTACGTCGCCGAATTTGCACCTCACGATTTACTTCGCTATCCGTTCTTGGCATCAGTCGTTTTTCTGTTTTTCAATTTCCGGAAACGAGCCAAGTGTTTTGCCGGAGATGTGGGTAGCATCAGTATAGCCTTTTGGGTGGTTACGTTGCTACTCTTGCTAATCCTAAAAACACAAAACTTAATTTGGGTTGGGTTTTTAGTGGTTTATGGCGTAGATGGCGTTGTAACCATACTGCATCGTATTTATTTGAAACAAAATATAATGAAAGCGCATCGGTTACACTTCTTCCAGATACTGGCCAATGAACAAAAGATACCGCATCGGCTGGTTTCCTTTATTTATTTTGTGGTACAGCTAATCTGTTCGGCACTCATTGTTTGGCTTTATCCAATAATGGGATGGTGGATATTGGCTGTTCTTATACTTATATTAATGTTGGTTTACTTGTTGAAATTTAAATTGATGAAGAAATAAATAATAATGAAACGATATTGCCAAACATTAAAGCTATATAACGACGAAGAACTCATTCGTCAGTACATAGCGGCACATAAAGAAGTATGGACAGAAATAAAAGAGGGTATCCGTCAGGTGGGAATCGTAGATATGCAGATATATATATTGGAAAATATCCTATTCATGATTATGGATACTCTAGACGAGTTTGACTGGGAAAACAGTAATGCTCTTTTGGCAACACTACCTCGTCAGAAAGAATGGGAAGAGCTAATGTCTAAATTTCAGGTATCCGTAAAAGGACAAGCATCTCATGAAAAGTGGAGGTTAATGAGTAAAATTTTCGGATTAAATGAATAATTTAGACTTAAGCTAAATGAGCAAGGCTAAACTTGTTTAAAGCTTTGTCATAGCGAGAAATAGTCTAATTTTAATGAACTAAAAAATGGTTCAAACTAAATATAAGAAAAAAGTATTTGTAAGTGGCTGTTACGATATGCTTCATAGTGGACATGTAGCTTTTTTTGAAGAAGCAGCAGGCTATGGAGACTTATTTGTAGGAATTGGCTCAGACAAAACCATATTTGAATTAAAAGCCCGAAAAACTATAAATTCTGAACAAGAAAGGCTTTATATGGTGAAAGCCCTGAAGTCGGTTCATGACGCGTGGATAAATTCCGGTAGTGGTTTAATGGATTTTTTAAAAGAACTGAAAGAGTTAAAACCTGATATTTTCTTTGTAAATAATGACGGCCACACGGCAGCAAAAGAACAGTTGTGTAAGAAACTTGGAATAGAATACATCGTCAGCAGGCGCTTACCGCACGGAGATCTACCCTCACGCTCAACAACTGCTCTTAGACAAGTATGCAATATCCCTTATCGCATTGACTTAGCAGGAGGATGGCTTGATCAACCATACGTAAGCAAGTATCATCCAGGCACCGTAATTACCATTTGTATAGAACCCGATTATGAATTTAACGATAGAAGTGGTATGTCTACCAGCAGTAGGAGAAAAGCTATTGAACTTTGGCAAACTGATATTCCTGATGGCGATAAAGAAAAATTGGCAAAAACACTATTCTGTTATGAAAATCCTCCGGGAACACCATATATTAGCGGTTCACAAGATTCGTTAGGTATTGTTCTACCCGGCTTAAACCGCTACTTTTATAACAACAACTATTGGCCTGAAAAAATAGAATCTATCATGGATGAACATATTCTTTCTTGGATAGAAAAACGCATATGGATGATTCCTTTATATCCAAGAAAATCAGATTACGATGTGTTGTCCAAAACATATATCAGCCAAGAAAGTGCCTGCAAACTTGCCAAAGCAGCAGATAACTGCTGGGAGGCTTTAAAATCTATGAATGCCGAAGCTACAGGAAATGCAATGGTTGATGGATTTGAAGCACAGATAGCTATGTTTCCATATATGGTTAGTGATGATATTCGTCAACAAATTAAAACTTATTCATCATCAGTTCTTGGATGGAAGATAAGTGGAGCGGGTGGAGGAGGTTATTTGATTTTATTCTCCGAAAAACCTATTGACAAAGCATTACAAATCCGAATTCGCAGATAATAATATGAAAATAGTTAAAGCAAAAGATGGCATTTCCTATCTAATACCATTCCTACTTGTTACTTCCTTATTCTTTTTATGGGGTTTCGCTCATAGCATTTTAGATGTGCTTAATAAGCATTTTCAAGAAATTTTGGTTATATCAAAAGCACGCTCAGGATTAGTTCAAGCTGTGGTTTATGGAGGATATTTTCTGATGGCATTACCTGCAGGATATTTTATAAAAAAATTCGGATACCGAAAAGGGGTAGTATTGGGACTCATCTTATATGCATTAGGTGCTTTCCTTTTCATTCCCGGAGGTCACATTAATTCTTTTAATTTCTTTCTGCTAAATTTATTTATCATCGGATGCGGATTAACTTTTCTGGAAACTGCCGCAAATCCCTATGTAACCATCTTAGGAGATGAAAAATATAGTGCAAGCCGCATAAACTTCGCTCAATCATTTAACGGATTGGGATGGATATTGGGGCCATTAGTTGGAGGAATTATTGTTTTTGATGGAGGAGACATTTCATTTCCCTATATGATAATAGGTATTGTTGTAACTGTAGCAGCACTTATTTTCATGCGAATTCCCCTACCCGAGTTAAAAAATAACGATACTCTTAAAATACAAAATTATAGTGGATTGTGGAAAAGTACAACCTTTACTTTTGGCGTAGTTGCTCTTTTTTTCTATGTTGCTGCACAAACTGGAATTAATAGCTTCTTTATCAATTATATTACTGAGAGTTCGTTGCAAATTGATAACAAAACTGCTTCTATTCTTTTATCTATTGGAGGAATGGGGTTATTTATGGTTGGAAGATTTTTAGGAAGCTGGGCTATGAAATATATAGCGCCTGAACGTTTTCTTATTTACTATTCGCTTGGGGCAGCTTTATGTATGCTACTCGTAGTAATTCCATTAGGATGGATATCTATTAGCTCCTTATTTATCTGCTATTTCTTTGAGTCCATCATGTTTCCTACTATCTTTGCTTTATCCTTAAAAGGACTGAATGAACAACAGACTAAAAAAGGATCTTCTTATTTGATAATGTCAATTGTGGGGGGAGCTATCGCTCCTGTACTAATGGGAATAATTGGAGAAGAAAAAATGGCAACAGGATTTATAGTTCCTTTATTGTGCTTTGTAGTTATTCTAGTATATAGTATTTATCTTGGTAAAATAAAAAACAAAACTATTCAATTATAACACTAAAGAAAAATATAAATAATCACTTAAAAAATACAACACAAATATTTTATAATAATTATGAAATATAAAACACTCAAATTCAACACTATTCACAAAAAACACAATTATTAGTATGTCTAAAATCGCTTTAATCACCGGCATCACCGGACAAGACGGCTCTTATTTAGCCGAATTTTTATTGGATAAAGGATACGAAGTACATGGAATATTACGTCGTTCTTCATCTTTCAATACCGGTCGTATAGAACATTTGTATTTCGACGAATGGGTACGCGATATGCGTAAACAAAAACTTATCAACCTGCATTATGCCGATATGACGGATTCAAGCTCGCTGATCCGCTTGATTCAAACTACTCAGCCCGATGAAATTTACAACCTTGCTGCTCAAAGCCACGTAAAAGTGAGTTTCGACGTGCCGGAATACACGGCAGAAACTGATGCCGTAGGCACATTGCGATTATTGGAAGCCGTTCGTATTTTAGGAATGGAAAAGAAAACCAAGATTTATCAGGCTTCTACTTCCGAGTTGTTCGGCTTGGTGCAGGAAATTCCACAAAAAGAAACTACACCGTTTTATCCGCGTAGTCCTTATGGTGTTGCTAAGTTATATGGTTTCTGGATTACGAAAAACTATCGCGAATCGTACGGGATGTTTGCCGTGAACGGAATTTTGTTTAATCACGAAAGCGAACGTCGCGGCGAAACTTTCGTTACCCGAAAAATAACCATTGCAGTAGCGCGTATTGCTCAGGGAATGCAAGACAAACTATACTTAGGAAACTTGGATGCTAAACGCGATTGGGGTTACGCAAAAGATTACGTAGAGTGCATGTGGTTAATTTTGCAACACCATACTCCCGAAGATTTTGTTATCGCCACGGGCGAGATGCATTCTGTGCGTGAGTTTTGTACGCTAGCATTTGCCGAGGTGGGCATCAAACTTCGCTGGGAAGGAAAAGGCGTTGACGAAAAAGGCATTGATACGGCAACAGGAAAAACATTAGTGGAAGTAGATCCCAAATATTTTCGTCCTGCAGAAGTAGAATTATTGTTGGGCGATCCAACCAAAGCAAAAACTCTGTTGGGATGGAATCCTACAAAAACATCTTTCAGCGAACTGGTAAAACGCATGGTTCAACACGATATGCGTTTTGTACGCAAACTAAAAGTAAAAGCCGAAATAGATAATGAGTGATCATAGTTCTAAGTTGCGAGTTTTGAGTTCTGAAAGTCTATTTATCTAATAGTCTGTCAGCCTGTCTTGAATCTTGGCTCTTGATTCTAATAATCTTACAGAATGAACAAATCATCAAAAATATACATTGCCGGACATCGGGGATTGGTGGGCTCCGCTATCTGGAATAATCTTCAGAATAGAGGATATACCAACCTCATCGGGAAAACTCATAAAGAATTGGATTTGATGGACGGCAAAGCTGTCGCCCGTTTTTTTGAAGAGGAAAAACCGGAATATGTCTTTCTTGCGGCTGCGCATGTTGGTGGAATTATTGCCAACAATACATATCGTGCCGATTTTATTTATAATAATCTACAAATTCAAAACAATGTTATCGGAGAAAGTTGGCGAAATAATGTAAAGAAACTACTTTTTCTTGGCAGCACATGTATTTATCCGAAAGAAGCGCCGCAACCCATGCGTGAGGACTCGCTGCTTACTGCTCCATTGGAATATACCAACGAACCTTATGCTATCGCAAAAATTGCCGGATTGAAAATGTGCGAAAGCTTTAATATTCAATACGGAACAAATTTTATCGCGGTAATGCCGACTAATCTCTACGGACCTAACGATAATTTCGATCTTGAAAAGAGTCACGTCCTTCCGGCTATGACCCGAAAAATTCATCTCGGAAAATGCTTGATGGATAATAATTGGGAAGCCATAAGAAAAGATTTAAACGATCGTCCTATTGAGAACATTTCAGGCAAAAATTCTCAAGAAGAAATTTCTGTTATCCTTAAAAAGTACGGTATTCATACCGGAAAAATAGAATTATGGGGAACCGGAAAACCGATGCGCGAATTCCTGTGGAGCGAAGAAATGGCTGATGCCTGTGTTTTTATTATGGAAAACGTAAACTTCAATGATTTACAGGGAAATAAAAAGGAAGTGCGAAATTGTCATATCAATATCGGAACAGGAAGAGAAATTAGTATCCGCGATTTGGCGTATCTCATTAAAAATACGATAGGCTACGCAGGCGATATCACTTTCGATACTTCAAAACCCGACGGAACTATGCGAAAACTTACCGATGTTTCCAAACTAAACAACCTCGGCTGGCGCCATAAAATAGAAATTGACGAAGGTGTAAAACGTATGTACAACTGGTATTTGCAGTAAACGGATATCAGAGAATTGAAAATAGCGTTGAGCGCTGGGCATTGAATAGTGGTCGTCTCACACAAATCGTAAACTCAATTTACCTTTTTCTTATACGCCTGCCAACGTCCCACCACATTTTGCACATAGTTAATGGTCTCATCACCACGAAAATACCCCGATTTGCAAACCGGATCTTTATAATATTGCTCCAATCTTTTTAATTGAATATATTTCTCCACATTATTTTTCCACACATTTTTATTCGCTTCATATTTTTGGGCAAGAGCCCGTGCATCCAAAACATGTCCAATTCCACCATTATAGGATGCCAGTGCCATTTTTATTCGCTCTGTTTCATCTTCAACAGAAGAGAATGTATTAATTAATTTCTTCAAATACTCAGCGCCTATTCTAATATTTGTTTCGGGAACAAATATATCGTTTCCTGTAACGCCCATAGTTGCTGCTGTAGCGGGCATCAATCCCATTAAACCACCGGCGCCCGCCCACGATTGCCCATCGGGTTCAAAAGTAGATTCGTGATAAGAAACAGAAGCTAACAATCGCCAATCGATACCGAATTGTTTACCGTATTGCTTAAAATAGTGATCCCATGGAGAAATTTGTCCGGGAGCGAGCATTGTTACAAAAGTAGATTGATTATCGGAATGAAAGCCCTTGGCTTCCTCAAAATATCGTTTTGTAAGTCTCATATAATGAGGTGCTCTATTGGATTTATTAAACCATGTGTTGAGTGAATCGGCAAGAATGGGTGTATCTTTTCGCACCGCCCACGATGTTCGCTGATCGAAACTAACCTGCATATTCACATTTATATTGCTGAAATAAGTATGGTTTAGTCGTGCAATATATTCATCGGCAACCGTATATTTAATCTCACCGGCCGATACCATACGAATCAAATCTTCCACAACAAGCGTATCTTTATCCGCATATTTGAGATTTAATCCACCCCCCAATTCCTGATTTAGATTGCTCATCCGCTGTTCATATTTTGAGTTGTGTAACACGTAAATATCCTTGTCAATCAACTCTGTCACATCTTTCAATATCGTATCGTTACGTTCGGCGCGCTGCACCAGCACCTGATGAGAAACTTCCGATAATCCGCAATACAAAACCGAATCCTTCAACGCATTTTCTACAGGAACACTATACGCAATAACATCACCCAAATTGTTTTGCAACATGGGCAGCAACTGCGATGTATTCTGTGCCACAACCACTTGCAGTTCTAAGCCATGTTCATCTGCAAAACTTTTTATCATTTCGTACTGATATCCCATCTCCTGATCGCGATAAATAAAATACGATGTGGATGTGTTGAGCGTGATAACACGAAGTGTATCTTTTTCCACAATTTGCGGGAAGTCATGCATAGTTTCTTGCGACCTTTTGCAAGACAATAAAGCTATAATGAGAAATAATAAAATTCGACCAAGTTTAAACATATAACTATTAATATTGGAGTCGGATACAAAGATAAAAAAAAGAAAGACACAAAAGCATATGTAATTTATAATCATTAATTTGCACACAACAATAAAATGACTATTTTTGTAAAAATCGCGATTTCATCGCCTGAATATAAGTTCTCACGTATGAAATTTAGAGTTTACCTGATCTTTCTTGTCTTAATATTGTGCACTGCTTTTTGTTCACTAAAAGCGCAGTCTGACGATTGGCGTGCTCATCTGGAACAACTTGCCGAAGAAGAATTGAGTGAAGCTATTGTTGAAAATATGTTTCAGGAGTTAACAATGCTCGAAAGTAATCCAATGAATTTAAATACCGTTTCTCGCGAGGAATTGGAACGGTTTCCGCTACTTAACTTCGAACAAGCTACAAATCTTGCTGACTTTTTGGAAAAGAACCGGCCGATTTACACGGTATTTGAACTTCGAAATGTTTCGTATCTCAACTTCAATACCGTTGAACTAATTTTGCCGTTTTTTTATGTGGGCGAGTTGGAAAAAATGAAACCTTCGGTAACAGAAATACTGAAACACGGAAGAAGCGAGATACAATTTCGTTTTGATAAGAACCTCAATAGACGAGCCGGTTACGGTGAGTTTTCTGATAGTATTCTAGAACGATATCCCAATCGAAAATATCGTGGTGAAGATTTTTATACCTCATTGAAATATTCTTTCGCTTATCGCGATAAAGTTCAATTTGGCTTATTGGGTGAGAAAGATGCCGGCGAACCTTTCTTTAAAAAGGATTATCCGAAGGGATATGACCATTATGGCTTTCATCTGATTATCCGTGATTTGGGAAAATTAAAAACACTTGCCATGGGCGACTATCGCCTTTCTTTCGGTCAAGGCTTGATTCTCAACAACGATTTTATGCTATCGAAAACATGGGCAACCAACAACATCATTCGCCGCACGCAAGATCCGAAACGACATTTTTCTACTGCCGAAAATGGTTTTTTTCGTGGTGTAGCCGCCGTCTTCGGATTCAACAACATAAAAGTTACCACGTTTTACTCCAACAAACAATTTGATGCTAACTTATCCAATAACGGAGAAATAACATCTTTTAAGACAGATGGTTATCATCGTACTCCTTCGGAGATGGAGAAGAAGCACAATTCGCGAGAGCAGGTAACGGGAATAAATATAAACTATCGAAAAAAGCAATTTCAAATTGGAATAAGCGCTATACATCATACCTACAACCGAATATACCATCCTGTCATTCACGAATATAACTATTATCATTTGCGCGATTCATCCAATATTAATGCAAGTATTGATTATTCGTACCGTTTTAATCGGTTATCGTTTGCGGGAGAAGCGGCTATTGCTAAAAATGGCGCCGTTGCCACTACCAATATGATTCAATACACGGCATCTAATCTTTTTTCGCTATCAGCACTTTATCGTTATTTTCCTGTTTCGTATAATGCGTTACATGCACAAGCGTTTTCCGATGGAAGCCGTGTACAAAACGAAAACGGTTTATACGTTGGTGCAACATTTAGTCCGTTACGAAAACTATCGATAACAATGTATGTCGATATTTTTCGGTTTCCGTGGGTAAAAAATCAAGTAGATAAACCATCAAAAGGAATAGATATTTACTTTTTAGGAACTTATGCAGTGAACCGAAATTCCAACTTCGAACTGCGCTATAAGTTCAAACAGAAAGAGCAAAATGCCCGTTATCCCGATAAAAATTCACGAACGGTTCTACCATACAACACACAGAAAATCAGACTTCGCTACAACAACACGCTCAACAGCGGATGGAATTTTAGAACAACCATGGATGCAGCTTTGTATCGCCAAAAACACTTTCCACAGGAAAAAGGATTTATGCTTTCGCAAAATATCGGTTATCGTGGAAGCGAAAAAATTCAAAGTGACCTTTTCGTCGGATATTTCAAATCAGATACTTTTGCTGCCAGGCTCTATTCTTACGAGCGAAACATTCTTACCACGTTTTATATGCCGTCGTTTTACGGCGAAGGAATGCGTTTGGCCTTATCGGGACGATACAATATAACTTCACGATTTTCATTTTCTGCAAAAATTGGGCATACACACTACTTTGACCGTAAAACTATCGGTTCCAGCACCGAACAAATCACGGGAAACAGTCGCACCGATGTTTTTACCTATCTTCGTTGGCGGTTTTGACACCCTAAAACCGTCTGACCAATTGTCGGTCTGACGAATAAAGAAGTGGTAATTCGAAAATTTTACGTACTTTTGCACCCAAATTCCACCTCTGAAATGGCAAACCCACTATTACAAGTAGATACACTTACCAAAAGCTTTGGTGACCTGATGCTCTTCCGCGATATCTCTTTTGGTATTGCAGAAGGCGATAGAATTGGGTTGATTGCCAAAAATGGTGCTGGAAAAACTACCTTGCTGAATATTCTTGCGGGAAAAGAGCCTTACGATAGTGGGCGTGTAGTTTTTCGCAACGATATCCGGTTTGCTTATCTGGAACAATCCCCTCAATTTAATTCTGAACTGACAGTTTTAGAAGCCTGTTTTCGGACCGAAAACGAAGCTGTGAAAGTAATTGCCCGATACGAAGAAATTATGGCAACCAACAATCACAAGGGATTGGACGAAATTATGGCGAAAATGGATTTGCTGAATGCGTGGGATTATGAACAACGTATAAAGCAGATTCTCAGCCAACTTAAAATTTTTCAATTCGATCAAAAAATCGGTGAACTTTCGGGTGGGCAAATGAAACGGGTGGCATTGGCAAACGCGCTTATCTCGGAACCGGAACTTATTATTCTAGACGAACCAACAAACCATTTAGATTTGGATATGGTGGAATGGCTGGAAGGTCATCTATCGCGTTCAAACATCAGTTTGCTGATGGTTACGCACGATCGATATTTCCTCGATAGAGTATGTACGCAAATTATTGAAATTGAAGACCAACAGATTTATTCATACAAAGGCAATTACGCCTATTATCTGGAAAAACGAGACGAGCGTATAGCCACACAAACTACCGAACTTGATAGCGCACAAAATATCTACCGAAAAGAACTCGATTGGATGCGCCGTCAGCCACAAGCACGTGCTACAAAGGCGAAATCACGTATCGATGCGTTCTACGAACTGGAAGAGAAAGTGAAACAAAATCGTGCACAAAACGACATTAAGCTATCGGCAAAAGGTTCGTATATCGGTAAAAAAATATTCGAAGCCAAGTACATCACCAAAAGTTTCGATGAAATCAAAATTACCGACGATTTCAACTACATTTTCACCCGATACGAGAAAATGGGAATCATTGGTAATAACGGTACGGGAAAATCCACATTCATAAAAATGCTTCTTGGATTGGAACAACCCGATTCGGGAAGTTTCGATATTGGTGAAACCGTCAACTTCGGCTATTACAGTCAGGAAGGCCTGCAATTCAATGAACAGACAAAAGTAATTGACGTGGTTCAGAACATTGCCGAAGTTATTGATTTGGGAAATGGTAGCAAACTCACAGCATCGCAGTTTCTGCAACATTTTCTGTTTGCACCTTCCAAACAGCATGATTTTGTACATAAATTGAGCGGTGGTGAAAAACGCCGACTATATCTTTGTACCGTTCTTATTAAAAATCCCAATTTTCTGATTCTCGACGAGCCCACCAACGATCTCGATATTGTCACGCTCAACATTCTGGAAGAATATCTTATCGGCTTCAAAGGCTGTCTTATCGTTATTTCGCACGACCGCTATTTTATGGATAAAGTGGTGGATCATCTGCTTGTTTTCCACGGGAATGCTGAAATTCAGAATTTTCCGGGGAGTTACACGCAATATCGCCATTGGAAATCTCTGGAAGACAAACGGGTTACAGAAGAGACAAAACTGGTAAAATCAGATAAAGTTACTGAAAAAACAAAATCAATAGAAAAAACAAAACTCACTTTCAAAGAAAAGCAGGAATTTGAGAATCTGGAGTTCGAAATTCAGCAACTTGAAACGGAAAAAGAACAATTAACACAACAACTTTCATCGGGAGATTTGTCTTCAGAAGAATTAATCTCCAAATCCAATCGCATTTCACAAGTTATTGAACTGATTGACGAAAAAACATTTCGTTGGCTTGAATTGAGCGAATTTATTTGATTTTTATGCAAAAAAAACTATACAACCACAATATTAGGCAAGAAAAAAACTTCTTTGCAATAGAAGTTCTCACTATCGTTTATGCAATAATTACGTCGTTTATTGTTATTGCTCTTTGGAGTAAGCTGGATAATCCCGCATCGTTTTTAAAAGTGCGAATAGCGGTAATTATCGGCATTACTCTAATTTATTTAACATCGTATCTATTTAAGTTCAAAGCCACTACATCCTTCATCCGCACCATACTCCCAATAGCGCTTTTATCGTACTGGTATCCCGAAACATATGAATTCAACAAAGTGATTCCGAATCTGGATTATCTTTTTGCTTCTCTCGAACAAACGATTTTTGGGTTCCAACCGGCACTTGTTTTTGCAGAACGCTTCTCTTCAAAATGGGTAAGTGAAGCATTTTACATGGGATATTTTTTTTATTTTCCGATGATGCTATTCATTATCCTATATTGTTATTTCTACCAAAGAGATAAGTTCAACAGACTAACCTTCATCTTTCTAAGCTCATTCCTGTTGTATTACCTCCTATTTATTCTCGTTCCTGTTGCCGGGCCACAATTTTATTTTCCGGTTATTGGCATGGAAAGTGCAAAAAGCGGACTCTTCTTGAATATTGATAACTATTTTTATTTCAACAATGAATTGTTTCCCGGCCCTGGATATAGCGATGGAATTTTTTATCGTTTAGTAAAGATTTCACAAGGAATGGGCGAACAACCTACTGCAGCTTTTCCCAGCTCACACGTAGGCATATCCACCATTTTAATGATATGGCTATGGGATAATAATAAAAAAATAATGTTTGCCTTATTTCCCGTGTACGCACTGCTTTGTGGCGCAACAGTATATATTCAGGCACATTATTTAATTGATGTTTTCGCGGGATGGTTAAGCGCATTTACTTTTTATTACCTATTTGCTTTCAGTTTCGACAAAATAATAGTGAGCGAAAAAGTCAAACTTTTTCTTATTAAATTATCACCGGTACGATAACTACTCTGTCATCCAAGCATAGCACAAAAAAACTCAGAGTACTTTCTTAAAGCTAATATTCAGCATATTATCATGCCCACTATTTAGAAATAGTTTAAATTTCTATCCATAAACTATTTATTATACCTGAGTCACTCTTGATTTTTGTATCTTTGTGATAGTTAACTGAATTTAAACATTTTGTAAAACAATCCATTATGAAAAGTGTAAAAGGAACTCGAACAGAACAAAACCTACTGAAGTCATTTGCAGGAGAATCTCAGGCAAGAATGCGTTATACCTATTTCGCAAAAGTAGCCGATAAGGAAGGCTTCAAGCAAATTGCGGCCATATTTTTGGAAACAGCCGAACAAGAAAAAGAACACGCAAAACGTATGTTTAAATATTTGGAAGGCGGAATGGTAGAAATTACAGCAATGTATCCCGCCGGAGTTATTGGAACAACTGCCGAAAATTTAGAGGCTGCGGCATCGGGCGAAAACGAAGAGTGGACGGAACTTTATCCTATGTTTGCTAATATAGCCGAAGAAGAAGGCTTCAAGGAAATTGCCGTTATGTATCGCATGATTGCGAAAGCCGAAGCTATTCACGAAGAGCGTTATCTGAAACTACTCAATCATGTGAAAAATGATACGGTTTTCTCCCGCGATGAAGAAATTGAGTGGCAGTGCCGCAATTGCGGATATGTTTTTGTTGGTAAAAAAGCACCCAAAACATGTCCGGCATGTTTGCATCCGCAAGAGTATTTTGAACCAAAGAATAGTACGTATTATTAAGAACTTGTGGTTCATAAAGTGAAAAACGTATCTCTATTGGGGTGCGTTTTTCGCTTTATGAAGTTTTACCTTATAAATTCAATTAATAAAGCAAAAAAAGATTTGTGTAATTTTAAAAAAAGATTTAACTTTGCAGTCGCAAATTAAGCATAATTGGTCCCGTAGCTTAACTGAATAGAGCATCTGACTACGGATCAGAAGGTTACAGGTTTGAATCCTGTCGGGATCACTAAGATTTAAAAAGAAATCCCCAATAATCAGTGATTATTGGGGATTTCTTTTTTTTATAAAAATGTCTCGTCCTGAAATAGCGTTACATAAAAAAAATCACAATGAAAGAAAAAG
>JAUNUM010000162.1 GCA_030538215.1 Bacteroidia bacterium | reverse complement strand
AGTAGATCTCCTACAATTTTTACAAAGAAAATAAATTTACTTAAAAAAAATAAATTTTATTGTAGAATGTTTCAAATAAAATATATTTTTTAATAGTCTTTTTACAAGTACTGTATTTGGAATGAAGTGTATATATTCTATTAAATGCTTTAATCCTAGAGTAGGGATTATGATAATAAAACTTCTGTAGCATATCTCTACACACCTAACTACCAAATCGTTTTCATTATTCCAATGCATTAATCTGATAGTTTTGTATTGAGCAAAGCAAGTTGCTTACACCTAAGACCAGACAAAATAATTAATTAGCAAGTGTGCATAATCAAAGAAAAAAATACCATTTTATTTGACAATCACCAATGTCATGTTTAGCGTTTAAAGGAAAATTTTGTATAATATGTCCTTTTCTAACGTATAATTTATGGAGCAATCATTTATATAGGATAAATAATGATTTTTTAATAAATATGGGTTGCAATATTTATAGTAAAGTTATTAATATTGCAATATAATACAATAACCTGTTGTGCATTTAGGACAAATTAATTTTTAATTTATTCAAACTTCTTTTAAAGACAAAGAAATTGAGATATTGAATCATGGTAAAGGAAGTTATTTTTGATACTATTCTTGTTGCTAAACCCTGAAAGGTTTTGGCAAAGTTGATGTTGATTGAGAATTGTCCGCACAGTTGTGAGATGTTGGTCTCAATACGTTTTCTGATTCTTGACTTTATCTTTGAGAACTCCACAAAATCCTGCTGGTTTTTGCGCATGGGAACTGATAAATTAATACGTGAACTATTAAACAAATCCACCTGAAGCTCCTTGCTGATATAGCCTCTGTCTCCGATTAACACACAGTTTTTAAAATTATCCTTTATGTCTAAAAGATAGTTTACATCGTGAACATTGGCGGGCGAAAAATCAAACGAATGGAAGATTCCATTTTTATCACAAACTGCATGAAGTTTATAGCCGTAATACCTCGTATTTTGCGCCGCACAATAACCAAAGGCAGGTTTGATTTGTTCTGTAGAACAGATACCGGAACGCTTTGCCCGACTGACTTTACATATCTCAATCGGTGTTGAATCCACTATAAAAACATTGCTGAATTCAGAAAATTTGCTGCTTAAAGTTTCCCGAATTTTTTCAATGTATGGAAGAAGCTTTCTTTTTCGTTTATTGTAGACACTTCTTTCTATTATTCCATCCAGATAAGTTCCTGAAATGCATCTAAACAACTGTAACTCAGAGTTAATTGACATGTACTCTGCGGTAATATTCAGTGCTACAAGTTCCCTGTCTGAAAGTTTCGGAACTCTAATTTGTCGTACTGTTTCAATATGTCCGCAAGTATTTGTCAATTCTTTTAAAATAATTTCGTAATTTTGAATGAGATTGTTCATGTATTTAAAAGATTGGTAGTCAATTAAATATACGATTTCTTAATCAAATGAACAATCTTTTTTATTATTAATTCCTAAATGCACAACAGGTAATACAATAAATGATTTACTCTACAAATACTTTTTGAGTAAACTTTAATCCTTCCTTTCTTAAAAAGTTTTCAAAGCGTTCTTTTGATTTGAATTGTCCATCTGTTTTTTCCCATGCCGCATAATATCTGTATGTATATTTTTTTGGAAAAATTGCATACATATTTAATGTAAAAGTGTTGGTAATGTCAATGCTTTCGGAAGAAGTAACTCCGAAAGAACCAAAGTGCTGTATGGGGGTAATAATGCCAATCCCTAGTTTATCATTGTTTTCACTTTGCTTTGCATGTGTGTAGAGTGCAGCGTATGATTTTGTAAGGATGTTTGTGGTTTTATCTGTGTAAAAATCTATGGTACCTGTAGTAATTTGTAAGTGAGTATTATTGTCTGTAAGACTAATTTCATTTTGGAAAAAATATTGTCCACCCCAAATGCTTATACGTTCTGTAACGCTTATAGGATCTGCGTTTGGAGAGTATTTCCAATTTTTATAAACTAATTCAAATATAGCTCTGACAGGACCATTTGCTATTTGTTGATAAGTGATATCGGCATTTTTCCCCAATCTGATAAGTGTATCTTTGCCATCTATATTTATTTGCAGTGCCACTGCTCCGGCTCCCAAAGATTTACCTACCTTCAGAATGTCCATTCCCCAATTGTCTAATTTATGATAAGATTTTGTAGTGTCTACACCCACATTATCAAGTACCATATTGGACGTGGTTTTGCCCCAAATATCATTTGCATTTCTAACATCAAAGTATTTTCTGAATCCTACTTTGTCATTTTCCCAGGAAGG
>JAUNUM010000056.1 GCA_030538215.1 Bacteroidia bacterium | reverse complement strand
TCTTTTTCTTTCATTGTGATTTTTTTTATGTAACGCTATTTCAGGACGAGACAATAGATAATTAAAAAACGCGTCCAACCGTCAATCAGCCAGGCGCGTTCCTCTTTTCCCCACGCTCCCTCTCTTATTTACTCAACTGTTCCACCGCTTCCGCTAATCGGATAAACTCTCTCCGATAACCATTCGGATCATTATCCAACCCTTTGCGTGCAAGTTCGATTACGTTGGAGTAAGTGGCATCACCTTTGAAATCGGAATCGCGCAACAGTTGTCCGAACATGGCGACTGCCATAGCGAAATTAAAATCCTGCGAAACATTTAAATTCACCTTGTTTGCCAACATAGAAACTTCTAATTTTTTGCTCACATCTTCGTTCGGTTTTTTATAGCGAAGTTTTACGGTAAGCAATTCGTTGGAATTGGTCAGTTTTGGTGCGAAAACATCGGTTTTTATTTGTTGATATTTCAGTTTGTCCACATTGCCGACAGGCGCGTCCACCCCCACGGGGACGATTTCGTAGAGTGCCGTAACTGTGTGTCCGGCGCCTAATTCGCCCGCATCTTTGGAGTCGTCGTTAAAATCTTCGTCGCTCAATAATCGGGTTTCGTAGCCAATTAACCGATAAGCGTTTACGAACGCGGGATTAAATTCCACCTGCAATTTCACATCTTTTGCAACGGCGTACATCGTGCTTCCAAACTCGTTCACGAGTACTTTATTGGCTTCCTGCAAATTGTCGATATAGGCGTGATTTCCGTTTCCTTTTTGCGCCAACGTTTGCAACTTATTGTCTTTGTAATTTCCCATTCCATAGCCAAGAACGGTTAAGAAAATTCCTGTTTTTCGCTTTGTTTCAATCAACGACTCCAATCCTTCGTTGCTCGAAACACCCACATTAAAATCGCCGTCCGTACACAAAATCACCCGATTATTTCCGCCCCTCACAAAATTCTTTTCGGCAATTTTATACGCCAACTCAATTCCGGCGCCCCCGGCAGTGGAGCCTCCGGCTTGAAGATTTTCCAATGCGTCCATAATTTTCTGTTTATCGGAAGCGCTCGTGGATGGCAATGCTTCACCCGCTGCCCCGGCATACGTTACAATTGCCACGCGGTCTTTCGGGCGCAGGTTATTGAGCAACAGCTTCATCGATGATTTTACCAACGGCAATTTATCTGCCCCGTACATCGAACCTGAAACGTCGATCAGGAACACGAAATTGCTTGCAGGCAACGTTTCTGAAGGAATCTCTTTTGCTTTCACACCGATACGCACGATGCTATGCTTTTTGTTCCACGGACAAACGGCGGCTTCGGTAACAATATTTACCGGATGTTCACCCGTTGGCTGTGGATAATTATAGCTAAAGTAATTAATTAGTTCTTCTACTCTTACCGCATCTTTTTCAGGCATTTGACCTTGATTAATCATGCGACGAACATTTCCGTACGAAGCCGCGTCCACATCCAGAGAAAATGTTGAAAGCGGATTTTTGACAGCCGAAAGGAACCGGTTTTCTTTAAATGCTTCGTATTCTTCGGTATTCACTTCCTGCGGATATGGAATAACCACAGGTGGCGTGTAATAAGAATGATCAGCAACAGCAATAACGTTTTTCGCCCTCATGCTTCGTTTTTGTACATCGTATCCGATTATGGCAACCTCTTCCAAGATTTCTATATTAGGCTTCAAATACACATCAAGTTTTGCATCTTTTACTTTCACTTCCCGCGTTTTATAGCCTACATACGAAAATATAAGCGTTTTACCTTTTTCGGTTTTTATCCGATAGCGTCCGTTCACATCGGAAACCGTTCCGCTATTTGCTCCTTTTACCTGAATGGTAGCGCCGATAATAGGTTGTTTTTGTTCGTTGTACACCGTTCCGCTCACTTCTATCTGCTGAGCCATGGCAGCAAAAACAGATCCTGTCATAAGGAGAATCATTACGATTCGTTGCATTGTTGTTTTCATAAAATTCTATTTTATTAATGAATGTTTTTTTGAAGTTTCTATTTAATAGATGCAAATCGAATGAAAATTCCATAACCGAACCGATAAATTCTTAATTTAAATGCAAAGAGGAGCCATTTGAAGTGACATCTTCTGTAAACGCTTCAATAAAGTAACCCAAACATCCACAGCGGAATACGGTTTTCGCTACCGTATTCTATATCGTCCGACACCACAAAAGCGCCTTCCACTCCATCAATTTGCTTTTTCGTTTTTTGCTTTCCGCCAATCTCAAACGTAAATTTTCCGTCCACCAAAAAATCGGAGGTATCGCTATGTTGCAAAATATGCTCATATCCAACCTGATTGGCGAAAAAAGTTTTACGCAAATTGCCCTTGTTCACATTTTCAGCGCCCAACACATACATCAGATTAGTGTTTCCGAGGTAAATTTTCTCGGGTTTTTGCAATGCGCTGATACCGTGCGAATTCTTGTAAAGCGAAATCAACAATTCCGTTTCTTCCAGGTATTTCAGGTAAGTGGTAAGCGTCGCGCGCGAAACACCGATACGTTCCGCCAATTTGCTCACGTTGGGTATAAACGGGGTCGATTGCGACACAATTTGCAACAATTGTTTGATTTTGTGAACGTAAGCGTAATCTACATTGCGAAGCAAAGGTAATTCTATTTCGAGTATCATATTCACTGTTTCTTCCAAACGCATAGGAAAACGCTTGGGATTTTCGGCAAAAAACGGATAATATCCCTCGCGCAAGTAGTCGTTAAAATATTGCAACGGTTTGAACAAAGTCAATGTCTCATCGGAAATATCGGGATGGCGTTCCAGAATATCCTGAATGGAATAGACGGGAAGCCGAATTCTGTGAAACATTTCCATATATTCGCGAAACGAAAGCCCGGGCAAATGGTATATATCGGCTCGACGCGACAAGTCGGCACGCGCATTCAGTATTTCCAATAGTGAAGAGCCTGTAAAAACGATACTCAGTTGAGGATAATTATCGTATATGTTTTTTATTTCCTGAGCCCAGAAAGGATATTTGTGTACCTCGTCCAAAAAAAGGCGTTTGCCGCCCCGTTTCACGAAATCATCGGCTAAATTACTCAACCTGTGATTGGTAAACCAAATATTATCGAGGCTTACATACAGAGCCTCAGCGCTATTTCCGTATTTTTGCTTAATGTATTGAAGCATCAACGTAGTCTTGCCCACGCCACGTGAGCCTTTTATTCCGATTAAACGCGCGTTCCACTCAATACGATTTACAAGAGAACGCACAAATGTTGTGTCTGTCCATTTCAATCGTTGCCGGTGTATTTCAATTAATAAATCCATAAAGCATACTTTTGTTAGTTTCAGATTGCAAATATAATATATTTTTGCTATACACACATTACAATAATAACTATTTTTCGCTATCCATACATTACAGTTTAAGCGAAAATTTAGTAATATTGAAGGTATCCCTCCAAATGATGCTTTCAGTAAACATAACAATTGATTGTTAATTCCATAACCGAACCGATAAATTTCTTACATTTGTGTATCGGGACAAATGTATTAAAATGACAACTCATTGAAAGCCAATCGGAACATAGCAAAATTATCGAATGAAGAATTGCTTGAACTCTACAAAAGAGAACGTCAAACAGTCTATTTTCACGAACTGTATCGTCGCTATATTCCGATGCTCTACGGATTGTGTTTAAAATATTTAGAAAACGAGAATGATGCACAAGATGCTGTAATGGACTTGTTTGAAGATTTGAACAAAAAAATATCAAATTACAATATAACAAGCTTTCACTCATGGCTCTATACGGTAGCAAAAAATTATTGTTTGTTGAAAATTCGAAAAGAAAAACAGGTGTTTTTTGTAGATATCAACGAAACAATTATGGAAAACAACGATTTTTTTACTCTATTAGATGAAGATAAATCAAACGAAGAAAAGTCGGCATTGGAATACTGTATGACGGAATTAGGTATGGAACAGCGAACGAGTATCGAATACTTTTATTACGAAAATAAATCGTATGCCGATATCGTTTCCCTGACAGGATATACGCTTGACAAGGTAAAAAGTTACATTCAGAACGGAAAACGGAATTTGAAAAATTGCATTCAACGGGTGTTGAGCACCCTGTAGAGACGCAATGCATTGCGTCTCTACTACTGACAAAAAATGAATTTTAAAGATTACATACGCGGAAAACGGCACGGAAAGGAAGCGAATCAGCTGGAACGAAAAGCCATGAACGATCCTTTTTTGCAAGATGCTATCGATGGTTACGACTCGGTGGGAAGTAATTCTATGCCGGTTATCGAGAAATTGGAAAAACAACTCAATTCACCAACCAAACACGTAGATAAACGTGCATGGATATGGGCTGCGGCAGCAGTTTTAGTGTTACTTATCGGAATTCCGATTTTCCTTTATCAGCCTAAAATAAAAGATGTACAAATTGCATCGTCAGAAAACACAAAGCAAGAAGAAATAGCTATTCTTTTACCCGAAAACGATTCGGTTTTAGTTGCTAAAAATATAGAACCGAAAGTAACACAAGAAAGTAAAACTATCCCTGTTCCGGCAGAAGTTCAGGATCAAAAGCTTGAATCGCAGGATATATTTGTAGTTCAGGATACTGATGATATGCTTGCTTCAGAAGAGATTACTGCAAAAAAAGTAGAAAAAGTGGTTTCTGCGGTTGAATCGAAACAGATACCTGCACCAAAAACACACCAACGTGAACAAGAAGCCGTTCAAGGTAGAATAGTCGGAGCAACCGTTGCCTTAAATACAAAACTTATATCGGGAAAAATTATAGATGAATTGGGCGAACCCATTATCGGCGCAAACGTTATGCTTAAAAATTCTGATGTAAGTACGATTACCGATATTGATGGGAGATTTAAACTGACCGTTCCTAAAGATGAAAATCGATTATTGACTACTAATTTTATTGGAATGAAATCGGTGGAATTACCATTGAAAGAAAATATGGGAGATATTACTCTCAAAGCAGATGATATGGCGCTTAATGAAGTTGTAGTAGTTGGATATGGAACGCAGCGAAAGAGTTCTTATGCGGGTTCAGTATCAAAAGCGAAAGAGATTACTCTCACTTTTGGAGAAACTGAATTTGTGAGTTATTTCAAGAAAAACTACAATAAAAATATTTGTGAAGGTCAAAAGATTGCATTTATCATAACATGCTATATTAGTGCAGAAGGACGGCCGGGCGCTATTTCGATCAAAGAGAACTCGTGTCCCGATTTAGAAGTAGAAATTAAGCGACTTTTACTGGGGTCTCCGCAATGGACACAAACCAACCGAAAAGTAACGATGAATATAGAAATTGAATGAGCCCCGATAGTTTTTATACTGCCCGCGAAGAACGCGCCAACTACCTATCGCACGCCGTAGGCGTAATAATAGCGGTAATAGGTAGTATTCTGTTGCTTCGCAAAGCCATTATCGCCACCAATAGATGGGCTATTATTGCTTATGCTATTTTCAGTTTCGGAATGGTAATATGTATGCTTGTGTCCACCACTTATCATTTCGTGCAGCAACCTACGCGAAAAAAACAATTGCGCCATTTAGACCACGCAAGTATTTATCTGCTCATTGCCGCCAGCTATTCACCGTTCACGCTTATATTATTGCGCCAAACACGTTTTTGGGGATGGTTGCTTTTCGGATTGGTGTGGATAACTGCCGTTGTGGGGATTTCCACAAGTTTTGGTGAATTAAAGAAAAATAGCCATCCGAAAACCATATCGTATGTGTTGATGGGATTAGTGGTATTTATTGCCTTTAAACCGCTGGTAAATACCGCAAGCGAGAAAAACTGCATCGAAATGGTTTGGTGGCTTATCGCCGGAGGCGTATTTTACATTGTGGGCGCCGTAATTTACGCCACTGCTAAACGCGAGTTTGTACACACGATTTTTCATGTTTTTGTACTTTTCGGATTGATAAGCCATATTATTTCGGCATATTTGATACCAGTGTAAGTAAGTATGATTACTTCAACAGCAAAAAATATATTTTTTGTTAATCAGTTTTTTTGTACTAAATATTTATATAAAACAGTTGTATATATAGTTTTATTTCTTATTTTTGTGAAATTATCTAAATTTTTGCAAACAAAAATCATTTTATCAAAAAAAAACAAATAATTTAAAATATGAAAAGAATATTTATTATCGCAACGATAATTATTCCACTTTTTAGTTTTTCACAAGAAAATTCAAAAATAGATAGTTTACAACGAAAAATTAATATACTTCAAGAAAGAATTGATTCTTTAAAAAATGAAATTCAAGAAGATATTTTAAGAGATGGCTATTCTGTAATAGCTAAAAGTTATTACAGTTACTCTCAATCAACTATTAAAATGAAAGATAGAGAGTATGGAACTGTCATAGACACAATTAGTATTGGCGATAGCATTAGGATTATAGACAAAACATTAGGTGGTTTCAAAGTTTTATTTAAGGGGAAAACAGGCTATATAGGTACTTATGACATTGATATAACTGAATACCCCGTATTAAACTATTTAGTGTACTCTTACTTGAGAGAAACGAAAAAACTTAATCGTAGTAGTTATTCAACAGGTGCTAGTGTAGGCGGTTCTGTTAATGTTAAAGGTTACTATCGAAAAGATGGAACATATGTAAGACCACACACTAGAAGCTCACCAAAAAGTCGGGGTGGTCGTCGAAGATAAATAAGTATAGCGACTTCACAAAATAAGCTACAAAATCAATGAGAAAAAATGCAATTATCTTTTCGACATTTTTTTAGGATAATTTTTTGCTCAGTCAGACAAAAACGAAAACCCAGTCTTTAATTTTATATCAACAAATGAAAAGTTAATTGACAACTTTCTTCTAATTTCAAATTACTATACACTTAAGAAAACATTGAAAATAACGAATCATCTGTTTTTATTTTTAAAAACCGACATTAGAGCACAAATCGAAAAACAATTTAATTAGAGTTTAACAGCGCCAAAGTCAGTCTAATCAACATACTAAAACTCAAAAATTATTCACTTTACAAAATATCAAAAAACACTCAAAAAAAGACATCACTCACAGAAAAAAGTTGCATTAAATTTTTGTTTATGTCAAATATAGCATATATTTGCATTTTAAGAATCACAAATGTTCTCAAAAACTTGTAAATACGGCATAAAAGCGCTTATTTATATCGCCACTCAATCGGTTGAGGGAAAAAGAGTTACCATAGGAGAAATCTCAAAAAAAACCGATACACCCGAAGCTTTTACAGCCAAAATTCTAGGAACTTTATCGAAAAATGGTTTGGTCTCTTCTTTTACAGGTCCAAACGGAGGTTTCGAAATTAGCGACAGCAAAATGAAATCGGTAAAAATGAGAGATATTGTATCGGTTATTGACGGAAATGAAATCTTTTGGCAATGCGCGTTGGGACTAACCGGATGCGACGACAAAAATCCGTGCCCCGTGCATAATCAATTTACCGAAGTTAGATCAAAATTGGTAGTCATGTTAGAATCTGCAACCGTTTACGATATGGCTACGGAATTAAGAGCAAATATGGATATTTTATTAAGATAAAATTTTTTTAAATTAATTTCCGACATTTTTATCCGAAATATATAAATAAATGGTTTTAAATATACTATATATCACTTACCCCCAATTATTAATTATTAAATTTATTTAATTATGACTCAAAGAAAACTTTGGATTGCACTATTCCTTGTAGTAGGACTTTCATTTGCCGTACTATTGTTTTACGGCACGCAAATTTACCAAAAAGCACCGCCTGTACCCGAACAAGTTGTGGACGAATCGGGAGCCGTTATTTTTACCGGAAACGATATCAAAGACGGTCAAAATGTTTGGCAAAGTATGGGTGGACAGCAAGTAGGTTCCGTTTGGGGACACGGCGCATATGTTGCTCCCGATTGGACTGCCGATTATCTGCACCGCGAAGCTCAATATTTATTGAATAAATGGGCCGGGGGCGATTTTGATTCACAAAGTGCCGAGCAAAGAGCGTTATTGGAAAAGCGTCTTCAAGAGTTTTTACGCAAAAACACATACAACGAATCTACAAAAACGCTCACCATTTCAGCAGAGAGAATAGAGGCATTTGAACACCTCAAAGCTCACTACACATCGTTGTTCATGAATGATCCGGCATTAGACAAATTACGTTCCGATTACGCCATTCCGAAAAATGCCATCAAAGATGAAGTTAGAATGGAAAAAATGGCGCAATTTTTCTTTTGGGCATCATGGGCATGCATTACAGAAAGGCCGGGAGAAGATATCACCTATACACACAATTGGCCTAACGACACTCAAATTGGAAACGTGCCGACCGGTGATTTGATTATTTGGACGGGCTTCAGTATCATTATGTTATTAATTGGAATTGGAGCTCTTGTTTTTGTACAAGCACGCACGCAACAAGAGGAAATTTTGAAACCTGTTGATGATCCTTTGATGAATCAGGTAATTACGCCATCGATGAGAGCAACAAAAAAATACTTCTGGATTGTAAATCTTCTTATTCTGGTGCAAGTAATGCTTGGAATACTCACCGCGCACTATGGCGTGGAAGGAGATGGACTTTACGGTATTGACATTGCCAGCTTCCTTCCCTACTCCATCACACGCACATGGCACGTTCAGATTGCTATTTTCTGGATTGCAAGTGCATGGTTAGCTACCGGACTTTACATTGCTCCATCGCTAAGCGGAAAAGATCCGAAATTCCAAAAACTCGGTGTAAATGTTCTTTTCATAGCGTTACTTATAGTTGTTGGCGGATCACTTATTGGACAATGGTTTGGTGTAATGCAAAAAATGGGATTGGTTGAAAACTTCTGGTTCGGACATCAAGGTTACGAATATGTAGATTTAGGAAGATTCTGGCAAGTATTGTTGCTCATAGGACTGTTCTTATGGCTGGCACTAATGATTCGCCCCATTGTGCCTATTATTAAAAAAGGAACCAGCGAAAGAGGATTGTTGATACTTTTCCTTATTTCGTGTTTTGCTATCGCATTTTTCTATGCCGCCGGTTTGATGTGGGGGCGAACCACAAACCTTGCCATTGCAGAATATTGGCGCTGGTGGGTAGTTCACTTGTGGGTAGAAGGTTTCTTTGAAGTATTTGCAACCGTTGTTGCAGCATTCTTGTTTGTAAGAATGGGATTATTGAGAATAAAATCGGCCACCAACAATGTACTGTTTGCCACCATTATTTTTCTTGCCGGTGGTATTTTGGGAACTTTCCATCACTTGTATTTCACGGGAACACCAACTGCCGTTATGGCATTGGGAGCAACATTTAGCGCTTTGGAGGTTATTCCGTTGGTATTAATCGGATTTGAAGCTTTCCACAACTACAGGATGAGTAAATCTACCGAATGGCTGGATGATTACAAATGGCCTATTTATTTCTTACTGTCGGTATCTTTCTGGAACTTCCTGGGAGCCGGAATTTTCGGATTTATAATTAATCCGCCCATCGCGCTGTATTACATGCAAGGATTAAATACAACTCCGGTACATGGGCACGCGGCACTTTTCGGAGTGTATGGTATGTTGGGAATCGGGTTGATGTTATTTGTACTTCGCAGTATGTATCGCAAACAAAAATGGAATGATAAACTTATTAAATTCACGTTCTGGAGTTTAAATATCGGCTTATTGCTGATGGTATTGATCAGTTTACTTCCTGTTGGATTAATGCAAACATTTGCCAGTGTAAATCACGGAATGTGGTATGCCCGTTCGGCAGAGTTTATGCAACAGCCCATTGTGAATGTATTTAAATGGTTACGAGTTGTTGGTGATACAATATTCGGTATCGGAACAATTACACTGTTCTTATTTGTATATCAATTGACTATCAAGAAAAAAAACGAACTAAACAAATAATTTAATTCATCAGATTGCACGTTCGGTTGTTTAGCGGACGTGCAATCATCTTAAAAAAAATCAAAAAATAATGGTAATAAATTCAGACAGTATTATTGGAGAGATTGTAGCAGAAAACTATAAAGCAGCATCTATTTTCAAGGCACATAAAATTGATTTTTGTTGCAATGGAAACAGAAGTATTGCAACTGCCAGTAAAGAAAAAAATATAGATGAAAAAGTAATTCTAAAAGAGTTATCAGAGGTATTAAATAAAAAAGAAGAGGGCGATATCGATTTCCAATCGTGGCCAATTGATTTACTTGCCGATTATATTAAGAAAAAACATCACAGGTATGTGGTAGCTAAAATTACCGAAATAACACCTTACTTAAAAAGAGTAGCAAGCGTTCATGGAGAGGCGCATCCTGAGTTGCTGGAAATCAAAGAATTGTTTAGACAAACGGCAGAAGAATTAACATCGCACATGCAAAAAGAAGAAAATGTTTTGTTTCCATATATTATTGAGATGGTTGACAAAAAAAGCAAAGGCGAAAAATTAATAAAACCACCGTTTGGAAGCATCGAAAATCCCATTAAAGCTATGCATATCGAGCACGATAACGAAGGAGTCCGTTTTAGAAAAATAAGTGAGTTGAGTAACAACTACGAGACACCGGCAGACGGCTGTAATACATACAGGGTAACATATAGTTTATTAGAAGAGTTTGAAAATGACTTACATAGACATATTCATCTTGAAAATAATATTCTATTCCCCGCGGCGATTGAGTTTGAAAAAGAAAACTTGTAACAAAATCGTCTGAATAAGCTTATAATAACGCAAATTATGTGGATTTAAACCACACAATTTGCGTTATTTTCTTGTTTCACATGTAATATCCAATTACTGTTTTTATCTTTGTGACAAAGACCCATAAAATGATATTAAACAGCAAAAATGATGGCTCTACTGCAATAATTGTTGCAAACGGAAGATATCCGCATCACCCAATCCCTTTGTCGGTTATAGAAAACGCCTCATATATTGTTTGCTGCGACGGAGCAGCAAATCACTTTATTGAAATCGGCGGCATTCCCGATGCTATTGTAGGTGACTGCGATTCCATTTCCGAAGAGAATAAAATCCGTTTCAAAGATAGATTGTTCCCAAATACCGAGCAGGAGACCAACGACTTAACTAAAGCGGTATTGTTTTGTGCAGAAAACGGCAGAAGAGAAATCATCATTGTGGGTGGAACCGGAATGCGTGAAGATCATACCATCGGAAATATCTCGCTTCTGGCAGATTATGAAGCTTTAGTAAATGTGAAAATGTTTACTAATTACGGTGTTTTCACTCCAATTAGCTCGAAAACCACTTTTAAAAGTTTTGTCGGCGAAAAAGTCTCTCTTTTTGCTATCGGGCAAAAAGCCATCACTACAACCGGATTAAAATATCCTATTCAAAACAGAATTCTCACCAATTGGTGGCAAGGTACGCTGAACGAATCGTTGGATGATAGTTTTACGATTGATACTCGTGGAAAAGTTATTATTTTTCAAATGTTTTAGTGATGTGTGAAAAATAAGTTGGAATAAATTATATACTTTCTAACCCTTCCCCCCGCAAAGCGGGGGACTTCCCTTGCATCACAAGGGAAGAGTCATGGGCTATGAAATCTTACAGATAATGAATAATATGACTTGCGCCACTGTCCCCTTTTGACAAAGGGGACGAGCGAAGCGGGCGGGGTTAGAAAAATAAACCAACTTATTTTATTTATCCCTTAATCTCAATCATTATCGTTTGCAAAGTAAAGATTATCTCTTACCACCAAAAGCTCTAATCCTATTTCTTAGAACAGTTCCCTTAATACATCCAGCGATTTCATTGCCGGAAAATCATACAAATGCAATCGGTAATACGTTAAAAGGCGTTCAATTATCAGGTTTCTGTCGTCTCGCGACATTTTAAACAAGTGCATATTCGAGAAATTAATCCGCGATAGTTCGTTTAAATAAGCACTTTCCCGATCTCGTAAATAATAATTGTGTGTAAGAATTCGATATGTGAACTCCCCGTTTAGCATATCAAAACAGCAACCTTTGGCATAATTATCAAGATTGGGATAAATTCCCAAAAATCGGGTAAGTCCCAAGATAAAAGTCAGGTGAAAATTTGCCAATCCGATTTTGGTTTCTTCCAATACTTCAACAGCTTGCCTTAAATAATCGAATAATATTTCGTTATTATCTGTTTCACGCAACACTTTCGATAAAAATTCCGACAGGAAAAAAGTTAATGAAACTTTGGTTATGTCCGAACCGATATCGTAAAGCAAGATTTGCCGCTCAACTTCTTTTAATCTCTGAATTTCACGAAGTGGCAAATGCTCCACTTCCAGATTCAATATAGAGAGTGGAGAAAATAGTGCCGGATTTATCTTTGAACGCTTGCCGTGAGTTTTGGGCAGCAAATATGAGATACGTCCAAAATCGCGTGTAAAAACATGCGTGATGGAAAATTTATCATTATACTTTGCGTTACTTAAAACTATTGCCTGCGTTTTGTAATACATTTTGTGTTTGAAAGTTGTTTTATACCCTTCGCTCTATGCTCTCCGTCCTTCGCCATTGTGCAAAAATACAAAAAACGCCCCGATAAGAAATATCGGAGCGTCTTATTGTTCGTTCTAAAATTATAATTAAAACGTTTTCTTTTTGATGCGAGCTGCTTTTCCGCGCAATTTGCGTAGATAATACAATTTCGTTCTGCGAACTTTACCTTCGCTATTCACCGTAATACTATCGATAAACGGAGAGTTCATAGGGAAAATACGTTCAACACCGATGTTGTCAGACATTTTACGAACCGTAAAGCGTTTGTTGACACCGTCACCCGAAATACGGATGCAAACACCACGATATTGTTGAATACGCTCTTTATTTCCTTCCACAATACGGTAAGCAACCGTTATAGTGTCCCCACTCTTAAATTTGGGTAATTCTTTCTTTTCTGCAGAGAAAGACTGTTCTGCTATTTTAATTAAGTCCATTGTGAATAAAAGCTTTATGTTAATATTTAACTGTATTGAACGCAATATAACGATAACTTATCGACAGAGATTGCGCAAAGCGGTTGCAAAGGTAGTAATAATTATTTAAATCACAATACGATGTTTATTTTTATTCGTAAAAAATAGTATATCGCATTGTAAAACTGACAAAAATAGTGTATTTTTGACAAAATAAACATCAAAAAATCAGTTTTCAAGAATGAATAGACAATCCATCATTTTAATTCTTACAGCTATCTTGCTGATTTCTTGCAAGTCGCATCAATATACGATTAGCAGTATGAGCGGTACCGTTGTAGAAATGAATAGTAGTTTCGATGCGAATCCGAACAAAAAAATGCAAGCGCTGGTACAGAAATACAAGGTCGAACTCGATAACGAAATAAGTGAAGTTATCGGCACCTCTACGCAATTATTAGATTACGGGCGTTCTGAAAGTTTACTTACCAATCTCACGTCCGATGTGATGAAAGCTTATGGCGATGAACATTTGCCCAACGGTGTTGACGTGGCGATTATGAATGTGAACGGACATCGCGCTAATATGCCAAAAGGTAAGATTACGATTGGAAACCTATACGAAATTTATTCTTTCGACAATACCATAACATTTTTGGAATTGAAAGGAACGGATCTTAAAAAGATTTTCGATGCCTATGCTTGGCTCGGCGGAGCAGGAATTTCTTCTAACGTGAAACTGATCATAAAAGACAGAAAAGTTCAATCAGTTATGGTGGACAAAAAACCTGTTGACGAGAAAAAGATTTACAAGATTTCCACACTCGATTATCTTGCCGACGGCAACAACGATATGGATGCTTTATGCAATGCAATAAAAAGAACAGACACGGGTATCACGCTTCGCGATGTGATGATTGATTATGTGAAAGAACAAACCCGTCAAGGAAACGAAATTACATCAAAACTCGATGGTAGAATTACTATTGTTGAATAACCACAAATACATTATGAACAAGAAATATCTTTCTCTTTTAATAATCATTCTTTTTACGTGTGGAACATTTGTTTTTGGACAAAAAAACCTTGTTATTTTACACACAAACGATACACACAGCCGCATTGAACCTATTCCTGAAACCGATCGGGTTGCCGGAGACAAAGGCGGTGTAATTCGCAGAATTAAATATATCGATCAGGTTCGTGAAGAAAACAAAAATGTTCTACTTTTCGATACCGGAGATTTTTTGCAAGGCACACCCTATTTCAATCTTTTCAAAGGCGAGGTAGAAATGGAAGCCATGAACCTGATGCGCTACGATGTTGTTACGCTGGGAAACCACGAGTTCGATTACGGGATGGATGTGCTGGAAAAAGTCGTTCGTCGAGCAAAATTTCCCATTATCAGCAGTAATTATGATTTTTCGGAAACACAACTGAACAATTTAATCAAACCATACCTTATACTCAAAAAAGACGGTATGAAAATCGGCGTTATCGGCATAAACATTCAACCACAAGGATTAATTGCTTCCGATAACTATAAAGGAATGAAGTTTTTAGATCCTTTAAAAACTGCCAACAATTTAGCTCAGAAGCTAAAAACAACGCACAAATGTGATGTAATCATCTGTCTTTCACATTTAGGATATATGGCGGACACGAAACTTGCATCACAAACCCGAAACATCGACATAATCATCGGCGGACACAGCCACACGAATATGAAAACTCCCGATATTCTAAAGAATATTGATAATAAAAACGTTCTTATTTTTCAAACGGCAGGAAGAGGAGTTTATGTCGGACGAATTGATGTAGAACTCAAAAAAGTGAAATAGATTATCAACGAACAAAAAATGTATAAATTCATTCTCTTATTTTTATCAATACTATTAACAGGAAGTATTTCAGCTCAAACCGAAACAAATCTCTATCGGCAAACCGACAAAATAAAAATGAATCAGTGGGTAGATTCGGTGTACAACAGCCTGAATCTCGATGAAAAGGTAGGACAACTTTTTATGCCCATTGTGGAATCCAACAGTAGCTGGCGAGCGCGAATTGCAGGTTATATAAACAATCAGAAAATTGGAGGTGTATTGTTTTCCAAAGGTACGCTTGCCGTGCAAGCCGAAATGACCAATTACATCCAAAGCATTGCCAAAACACCACTTTTTATTGCATTAGACGGCGAATGGGGACTTTCGATGCGCCTGACCGATGCTCCCAAATTTCCCCGAAATCTGATTATAGGCGCTATTCATGACGAAGAAACACTAAAGCAATATGGAAAGGAAGTTGCTCGTCAATGCCGTGAAATGGGTATCCATATCAACTTTGCACCGTCCATCGACGTACACAGCAATCCCCAGAATCCGGTTATTGGAACCCGATCTTTTGGTGAACATCCTACCAATGTGGCCAAGCAAGGAATCGCATTTGCCAAAGGAATGGAAGAAAACAGAGTGTTGGCAGTAGCTAAACATTTTCCCGGACATGGCGATACATCAGAAGATTCACATTTGACATTACCAACTATCAGCCACGATATCAACCGATTGAATTCGGTAGAATTACATCCTTTCCAACAATACGTTAATGCCGGATTATCAGGAATAATGCTCGGACACTTAAACGTTCCCGCACTCAACACAAGCGGATTACCGGCTTCATTGTCGCTGAACGTGGGGCAAAAACTACTGAAAGATCAAATGGGTTTTACCGGCATTACGTTTACTGACGGAATGGCCATGAAAGGCGTTTCCAATCAACCCGATATGAGTGTAAAAGCACTATTAGCCGGAAACGATGTAATTTTGGGGGTAATCAATCAGGAGCGTGAATTTGCACAGGTAAAGCAAGCTGTGGAAAAAGGAACAATTTCTCAAAATGTGCTTGAAGAGAAAGTCAAAAGAATTCTTTCATACAAATATATTCTTGGTGTTCAAGAATTTAGACCAATAGATACCCGAACATTAAATCGGAATATAAAATCATCGGAAAGTGAATGGACACAACGAAGAATTTACGACAAAGCTGTAACGTTAGTAAAAAACAACGACTCCATTCTTCCGGTAACGTTTCTCGATAAAAATCGAATTGCATCGGTAGCAATAGGAGTTTCATCTCAAAACACATTTCAAAAGTGGTTAAAAAAATATGCTGATGTAACCACTTTTCAAGCTGCCAATATTGATAATCTGAATGCATTATCCGCTAAACTCAAAGATTTTGAAATAATAATTATTTCCGTTCATTCCAGCCGTATCAATGACTCACAAGCCTTGCAGCAACTGACAAAAAGTGTATCAAAGTCGATTTTGGTTTTATTCGATTCACCGTATATATTAAATAACATAAAAGTGTCTGCTACAAATACAAATTCGCTCGTTGTAGCCTATGATAACACTGAATTTGCACAAATGAGCGCTGCTCAAGCTGTTTTTGGAGGTATTGATTTTGTCGGTAAACTTCCTGTTTCAACTGATGATTTTGGAGTAAACTCCGGAATCGATACAAAAAAGATACGCCTCTCCTACTCCCTTCCCGAAAAAGTTGGTATTTCGTCTCAGAGTCTCAGTAATATTGAGAGCATTGCATTTGAAGGTATCCGTCAACGTGCTTATCCCGGATGCTACGTGATGATTGTAAAAGATGAAACCGTGATTTACGACCAAGGATTCGGCAACTTTGAATACACGTTGGGATCTAAGGTTACCGACGAAACCGTTTACGATTTAGCATCAATAACAAAAGCGGCGGCTACGGTTCCGGCAATCATGAAATTGTATAACGAAAAGAAAATTCGGTTACAAGATAATATCGGAAAATTTGTTCCCGAAACCAAGAGTACCAACAAGGCAAATATAACCGTTCGCGATGCACTTTTTCACGAAACCGGAGTAGTTTCATTTATTCCTTATTACGTAACCGCAATTGACAATAACAGTTTTATCGGTTCACTTTTTGGGAGAAAATCAGACCTTTATCATGCACGTTACGCCGGAGCTTATGGGCGAACCGATTATAAGTTTATTTCATCGTTTGTCTCCAACAAATCCTCCAAAACATATCATAGCCCAATGGCTAAAGATCTGTATGTAAGCGACAAAATGCACGATGCTTTATTGAAAGATGTTATTGCCACTGAACTTCGCTCCAAAACGTATCGATACAGCTGTTTGAATTTTATGTTGTTGAAAGAAGCGATCGAAAATATTTCTAAAACCAACTTGGACAGCTACGTAAAAAATAATTTCTACAGAAAGTTAGGAGCAACAAGTATGACATTTCGCCCATTAGACTATATGTCGATCAACAATATTGCACCCACGGAAAATGATCCGTTTTTTCGCAAACAACAACTTCGCGGATATGTTCACGATGAAGGAGCAGCCCTGTTTGGCGGGATTTCCGGTAATGCCGGACTATTTTCCAATGCCAACGATTTAGCAAAACTATCGCAGATGTGGCTAAATGGTGGAAAATACGGTGGAGAACGGTTTTTAAGTGAAGAAACCGTAAACCTATTCACTAAAACTAAAAGTGGTAATAGTCGCCGTGGATTAGGATTTGATAAGCCCGATCCACAAAGCAACTCCGGTCCCACAAGCCCACTTACACCTATATCGGTTTACGGGCATACAGGATTTACCGGAACCAGTTTTTGGATAGATCCCGATAATAATATGATTTACATATTCTTATCCAATCGTGTTTTTCCTGAACGCTCACCCAATCGGTTGTCAACATTAAAAATTAGAGAACGCATTCAGGATGAAATTTATAAAGCAATGAAATAAGTTATCCCTGAAGAAGCTATCAGTTTTGAGTTGTGAGAAAAACATAATTATTTCAAATAGACAAAACATACAATCTGCATAACTGTCCCCTTTAGCAAAGGGGACGAGCGAAGCGGAGGGGTTAAAATCCAATTCAAAACATCAATAGCAGCGAATCATAGCAATAAATAAAAAATTTATGACATACAATAATTTTTCCTCAGGAAATCCAGGAGTTATCAGAAGCACGAATCTATCACACGATATCGAAAAAATCTTATCGGAAACCAAGCACGACAAGCTTTTCGTGTTGACGGACGAACATACCGCCGGACTTTGCTTTCCACTACTTTCCGGTATTGCCGCGATTAAAGAAGCCGGTAGAATTGTAATTCCTGCAAACGATACGAACAAAACTCTTGAAAACCTTTCGCATATTTGGAAACATTTAACTGAAAACGGAGCAACACGCCACTCGCTGCTGATCAATCTTGGCGGCGGAATGATCACCGATATAGGCGGTTTTGCGGCAGCAACGTTTAAGCGCGGCATCAAATACATAAATATTCCCACCACATTATTGGGAGCTGTTGATGCTGCTGTTGGCGGAAAAACCGGAATCAATTTCGAAGGATTTAAAAACGAAATCGGAGCCTTTTATCCGGCGGAATGTGTATTGATTTCGTCTCATTTTTTCTCAACACTCAATCGGAAAGATATACTCTCCGGCTTTGCCGAAATGCTCAAACATGCGCTTATTCATTCCGAAACGGAGTGGGAAAAACTACTTACTTTTGATATTGAAAGTATTGATTACGACTGGCTAAATGAGGCCGTTTTCCGTTCAGTTTCTATCAAAGAAGCTATTGTTGAGAAAGATCCGTTTGAGCACAATATCCGCAAAGCCTTGAACCTGGGGCACACTATCGGGCATGCTTTTGAAAGCTTTGCTTTGGAATCGGAAAAAGCTGCTCTGCATGGTTATGCCGTGGCATGGGGATTAATTGCAGAATTGTATATATCGCATAAAATCTATGGTTTTCCCAAAGAGAAACTACAAAAAACCGTTAAGTTCATCCACAAAAATTACGGTGCTCTTTTTATCGCTTGCGATGATTATGAGCATCTTTATAAAATTATGAAACACGATAAAAAGAACAAGCATTCAACTATCAATTTTACGTTACTTGCCGATATCGGAAACATAAAAATCAACCAATCTGCCGATAAAGAACTTGTTTTTCAATCATTAGATTTTTATAGGGATAGTGTTGGTTTATAATCTCTTACTCTACCAAATGCATTAAGCAATTTACAGATAAAACCTTTATATTATGCATAGAATAAAAAGTATTTTGCTACTTCTATTTATTGTTGGTGTAACAGTATTATTACCTTTCATTAGTAGCATGGCTGATGAAATTATAGTTTTCAACAATCTGTCGAAAGGAATAAACAAACAAATTGCTTATCAGCCAATTACCCTTTTCATTACAATCTTTTTTCTAATAATATTGTGGACAGTAAGAAAAGAGGAGTTTCTTGATCATTTTAGAAAAGGAAATATTTCGGCTCCCATCTTACCGGAACCTTGGGCAGGCATCAAGCCAAAATCCAATGAAAATTGGTGGCATTTTGGAAGAAATTTCGCTATTATTATCTCATTGGTAACAATTATAGTTATCTACTTTCAATTTTTCAAAAATGGTGCATTTTCATTTGTAACCATATTAAAAGCATTGCCTTTTATCCTTGTTTTTTCGCTTACTAATTCCTTTGTAGAAGAAGTTATTACCCGATTAGGAGTGGTTGTAATTCTAAAAAACACAGTCAAAGATAAAACAATACCAATTATATCGGCGATTATATTTGGAACTGTTCATTATTGGGGAAATCCGGGTGGAATTGTAGGTATTTTGGTTGCAGGTTTTTTGGGATGGTTTTTAGCAAAATCGATCTTAGAAACTAAAGGTATATTTTGGGCATGGCTAATATAGTTAAATCAAAATAATGCGTCATAAATCGGAGCAAATAAAAAGTTCTTCCG
>JAUNUM010000161.1 GCA_030538215.1 Bacteroidia bacterium | reverse complement strand
GATAAAAGAATTAATTTTGTATAAAACCTGTAACGGTTATTTAGGACTAGTCAACTTTTTGTTTTGCCCACCCATTTTTCTTTCGTAACTTACCCTCTCCCCTTGGCGCAAGTTTGCAATCCGTCAAAGGTCGGACAGGCTTTGTGCCCAAAACACGGACAGTTTTAAACTGCCAAAATAATTGTCGTTCTTTAATAATCTGAAATCTCAGTGAACCTGCTTTTTTAACAATTCCTGCTTTGTTTAATTGTCTATTTCTTTTACCTTTATAGCATTTTAACACATAAACCTCAATAGTATGATAACACCGGACACTCCACCACACTGCCAAAACCGCTTGCCGATGATGATTGCGAGCGAAAATTGATTGTGAATGTATAACGTAACTTTATTGATTAACTTAGAAATGATTATGAAAAGAAAAGCAATTGTATTAATGACGACCCTGTTCTTTTTGATGGGAGGAATGGGGTGTGAGAAAGACCTTAAGTATGAAATTTATGAAAACCATGAAATTTCGGCTTGCGGCATAAGAGACCCTTTGAATAATATTGAATGGTTGGCAAAAATGAAAAAAGACCCTAAAATTCTTACAAGTATAGTTCTTTACAAGAATATACATTCAGAAGAATATTATTTTTCCTTCAATATGCCCAATGAATTAGGATACACTACATCTATGTTTTATGATTGTAGCGGTAAAAATATTTTTGGTTGGAATACAGCCACTCCTCCAGGTGGCTTATATGAAGAATTTCATTCCGATAAGGAGTTTGTAGCTGTAATATGGGAAGTTAAAAATAAATAATGCTATGAAATACAAATCAATTTTAATTTTACTATTCTACCTAACAGCCGTTTATTATAAAGCTAATGCGGAACCGGCTTTTCCCGGGCCAATGAATATGTTACAGCCGGATGGTAGTTCTTTAACTGTTTTATTGAAAGGAGATGAGTTTTTTGCTTATAATACAACCATAGACGGGTATCCCCCACTGGCGCGAGTTTGCAATCCGTCAAAAGTCGGACAGGCTTCGTGCCCAAAACACCGGCAGTTTTAAACTGCAACAACAATTTATCAATAAACAATTTAAATTATACAGAATATGAAAACTAAATCAATTTTATTACTAATCGTCGCACTGTTTTTGTTTGGAGGAATGGGGTGCGAGAAAAAAGAAAATACAACTCCTCCGACACTCGTAGGTTCTTGGAAATGTATTGGTTTTGGAGATACCAAAACGGGTGAAGTGAAAGAGATAGAACCCAAAGATTGCGATAAATGCTACACAATTACGTTTAAAGATGATGGCACATTATCGGGACAAAGTTCAACAAATGAAATATCTGGTGAATATCTACTAATTCAGAAAAGCATTCAAATACTGAGATTAGGCGGAACTAAAATTAATGAACTTTTTGATGGGAATCTCTACATAGAGTCTCTGCAAAATATTTCTAAGTATGAAATTAAAAGCGGAGAATTGAAACTATTTTACACAGATCAGAATTACTTACTTTTTAAAAAGATATAAATCCCTCATTGGCGCGAGTTTGCAACTCGTGCCCAAAACACCGGCACTATTAAATTGCCCAAAACAATTAGTCGCCCTTTAATAATCTGAAATCTCTGTGAGCTTACCTTTTTAACAATTTCCGCTTTGTTTAATTGTCTATTTCTTTTACCTTTATAGCATTATTAACGCACAAACCTCAATGTTATGATAATACCGGATACCCCGCCACACTGCCAAAACCGCTTGCCGATGATGATTGCGAGCGAAAATTGATTGTGAATGTATAACGTAACTTTATTGATTAACTTAAATAGAAATGATTATGAAAAGAAAAACAAATTTATTTATAATGACTGCCCTGTTCTTTTTAATGGGAGGAATGGCGTGTGAGAAGGAAGAGCCATACTCGCCACCTTCTGACCCGAAACAGATAATATTGGGCAAATGGGAAATAATTGAAAGAGGGGTCGGTGACGTGACAGAACCATATAAATCAATTAGATGTGTTGAGTATTTAGCGGATGGCAGAATGGCTTATTATTATTACGATACAAAGGAATATATTGTTTCTGATGGCATATATTGGATAGACGGGGAATTTTTGTATTGGGGTTCGCAGGATAAGTCTCTCGTCTATAGATATTCATATAAATTTTATGAAGATAAAATGTGGTTGCAGTACATTACTATTTCTGCCACATTTGACACTTTTATTTATCAACGTATAAAATGAAAAATTATGAAAGTGAAAACAGTTTTATTGATGATGATTTGTCCGATATTAATATTTGGACAGACATGGGATTACCCCATAAAGC
>JAUNUM010000055.1 GCA_030538215.1 Bacteroidia bacterium | reverse complement strand
GACAGAAGACGGAAGACAGAAGACAGAAGTCCATTAAATACAATATCATATAATTAATATAAAGTACTGAATATGAGATTCAAATTTGAAAATTTGCAGATTTGGCAACGTGCTATGGACTTTGGTGAAACTGTTTTTTCGATTTCAACTGGTTTTCCAAAAGAGGAGATGTTTAATCTGACTTCACAAATAAGAAGGGCAGTTGATTCAATTGCACTAAATATATCTGAAGGTTCAATAGGACAGTCCAATCCTGAGCTCAGTAAGTTCATCGGTTATTCAATTCGTTCTTTAGCTGAAACCGTAACCTGCTTGCACAAAGCAAAACGGCGAAATTACATAACAGAAGAACAATTTGAAGCTAACTACGATGAAGCTTTTAACTTGATGGACATGATGGTCGCATTCAGAAAAAATATAAAATAAAAAACTATTATAACATCGGTCGCCCGACTTCCGACTTCGGTCTTCGGACTTCCGACTAAAAAATATTTCAACTTCAGTCTTCCGACTTAATAAAATATGAACAGAGTAGTCATCACAGGAATGGGAATTTATTCCTGCATTGGAAAAAATAAAGACGAAGTTCGTCAGTCGCTTTACGAAGGCAAATCGGGCATCGGATTTGATCCGGAACGGAAAGAATACGGTTTCCGTTCAGGTCTTACGGGCATACTTGAAATTCCCGATTTGAAGTCGAAGCTTGACCGTCGTCAGCGTGCCGGCATTCCCGAACAAGGAAAATATGCCTACGTTGCCACGCTCGAAGCATTTGAACAAGCTAAAATTGACGAGAGTTTTCTGGAAAACAATGAAGTAGGAATTATCTACGGCAACGATAGTTCGGCTCAACCCGTGATAGAAGCCTGCGACATTATTCGTGAAAAAAGAAACACCGCGCTCGTGGGCTCGGGCTCTATTTTTCAGAGTATGAACTCCACGGTTACGATGAATTTGTCGGTAATTTTCAAACTGAAAGGCATCAATTTCACCGTTTCGGGTGCTTGTGCCAGTGGTTCACATGCTATCGGACTCGGCTATCTGCTTATTAAACAAGGATTGCAAGATTGTATTGTTTGTGGTGGCGCACAGGAAGTAAACCTATTTTCTGTGGGTAGTTTCGACGGGCTTTCGGCGTTCTCCATTTGTGAAGATGAACCAACAAAAGCATCTCGTCCTTTTGATAAAAACCGAGACGGACTTATTCCCAGCGGGGGCGCTGCAACTGTTGTTTTGGAAAGCTATGAAAGCGCTGTAAGACGTGGTGCGCCCATTCTGGCAGAAGTAGTTGGTTACGGTTTTTCGTCCAACGGTAATCATATTTCCGTACCCAATGTTGGTGGTCCGAAACGTTCGCTGGAAATGGCATTAAAAGATGCTGGAATAGCTATTGAAGAAATCGGATATGTAAATGCACATGCCACTTCCACGCCCGTGGGCGATTTGAATGAAGCAAAAGCTATTGATACCGTATTTGGCAAACATAAACCCTATGTGGCTTCCACAAAAGCTATGACCGGACACGAAATGTGGATGGCGGGCGCCAGCGAAGTGATTTACTCCATGCTGATGATGCAGAACGATTTTATTGCTCCGAATATTAATTTTGAAGAAGCTGATGATGATGCGCCAATGCTCAATATCCCGACAAAAACTGTGCATCATTCATTTGATGCTTTTCTATCCAATTCTTTTGGTTTTGGAGGAACAAACTCTACGCTTATAATCAAAAAAATAGTAGAGTAATAGAAACTGAATTAACATATCGAATCTGAAACATATTAAAATTTATGAACAAAACTGAACTTATTCAACAAATCAACGAAAACTTGGCAGAAGAATTTGAAGTGGATATCGAGACTATTTCACCTGATGCCCCGTTAATGAGTACGCTTGATTTGGATAGCTTGGATTTAGTGGACATGGTAGTGCTGGTGGAGCAAAACTTCAAATTTACCCCCAAAGCCACCGATTTCAAAGGAATTGTAACCTTTCAAGACTTCTATGATTTCATAGGAAATAAAATGAATGGACAATAACAACAACAAAGCTTGGACAGGAAAAACACGCGGTGGCACGTTTGGCTATCGTTTTTTTATTTTTTTAATTGATAAGCTGGGAATACGTTTCGCGTATATTTTTTTGGCATTTGTTGTGATTTATTTCATCCCTTTTGCACCAAAAGCCACAAGTGCATCGTGGTGGTATGCCCGTAATATTTTGAGGAAAAACCGAATTCAATCGTTCGGCTTTTTATTTAAAAATTACTATCGATTTGGGCAGACACTGATTGACAAAGTAGCAATTTCTTCCGGAAATAAAGAACAATACAAATTCATTTTTGATAATTCCTATCCACGCTTTCTAGAAATTTTGAACGAAGGGAAAGGTGCTATTTTGGTAGGCGCACATGTGGGGAATTGGGAAATTGGTGCTCCTTTTTTTGATAAGTACGGTGAAAAAATGCACATTGCCATGCTCGATGCGGAATATCAAAAAATTAAGGAAATGCTTGAACAGTATAGCCAAAACCGCAATTACAATGTATTTCCACTGGATGAAACGGATGGGCTTGCCAATATCTTTCAGGTAAAAGCCATTCTCGACCGAAATGAATACATCTGCTTTCAGGGCGACCGCTTTTTAGGGAATACACAAACTGCTAAAGTTGACTTCTTGGACAAGAAAGCCCGTTTTCCCATCGGTCCTTTTCTGTTGGCTTCGCGATTGCAGGTGCCTGTGATTTTTTACTTTTCTATGCGCAATAAAAAAATGACGTACAAATTTCACTTTCACATAGCTCAGACAGTACCCAAAGTCTCGAAATCAAAACCCGAAATACTGTTATTGACACAATACACTAAGGAATTAGAGAAAATTGTGAAAAAATATCCCGAGCAATGGTTTAATTACTATCGATTTTGGGGATGAAAAGTCCGAAGTCGGGAGCTCGAAGTTGTAACTTAGCATTTAAAATTCAACTATGAAATTAGATACACCACTAAAAGAAGCATACGAAAGAGACCACTTAACTGCCGTTGAAGCGCAACGTTTAGCGCATTTAATCGCATTTGCGCCCGTGGTATTTCAGATAACGAGGCTGATGCACAAGTTTGGAGTTTTTTCACTCTTGCGAGATAGCGATAATGGGCTAACAATAGATGATGTAGCCGAAAATATCGGTATTTCGCGTTATGCGTCGCAGATTTTGCTTGAATCATCACTAACTACAGGCACGGTTCTACTAAAAGACGGTCGTTTCCACTTAAGCAAAGCCGGCTGGTTTTTCCTGACCGACCCGATGATTGAAGTAAACATGAACTTCAACCACGACGTCAATTACATGGGATTATTTTCACTCGAAGAAGCTTTGCTGAACGGTAAACCCGAAGGTTTGAAAGTATTTGGCAATTGGGAAACTATTTACGAAGGATTATCATCGTTGCCACCACAAGTGCAAAAAAGCTGGTTTGGTTTCGACCATTTTTATTCAGACAATTCATTTCAACAGGGGTTGGAAATTGTCTTTTCTCGTTCGCCCAAAACATTGCTTGATGTGGGTGGAAACACGGGTCGCTGGGCGTTGCAATGTGTTCGGTTTTCACCTGACGTGGAAGTTACCATCATGGACTTGCCGCAGCAAATAGCGATGATGAAGGAACAAACTAAGCTGCTGCCCGAAGCAAAACGCATTCACGGTCATTCGGCTGACTTGCTGAATCTTGAAACTGTTTTTCCCGCCCCTTTTGACGCTATTTGGATGAGCCAGTTTTTGGATTGTTTCTCGGAAGAGCAAGTTTTTAGCATCGTTTCACGTGCTGCAAAATCGATGAACGGAAGTAGTAGATTGTATATTATGGAGACGTTTTGGGACCGTCAAAAATACGAGACATCGGCGTTTGACTTGGCACAGACAAGTGTCTATTTTACAGCTATGGCAAACGGCAACAGCAAAATGTATTATTCGGAAGATATGATACGCATTATCGAAAAAGTCGGACTAAGAATCGATAAAATTCACGATAATTTGGGATTGGGACACTGCATTTTGGAATGTGTGAAAGCGTAGAAAAAAATAATTCGATGGAAATAAATTCAACTCATTTTCAAAATCCGCTTTTTGCAGACGAAAACATCCTGCAACTCATCCCGCAACGTCCACCAATGGTTATGGTAGATAGCTTTTTTGGTGTCAACGAAAAAGATTCATTTTCAGGGTTGACGGTAAATGCAGAAAATATCTTTTTCAAAAATGGAAAACTAATCGAAGAAGGAATTATAGAGCATTTTGCACAATCGGCAGCAGCTCGAATTGGATACCTTTTTCTGCAAAAAAACGAAGTCGTTCCTATTGGTTTTATTGGCGCCGTAAGCAAATTTACAACCCATTCTTTACCCAAAATTGGAGATAAAGTTCAAACCGTGGTAACAGTAATTCAGGAAGTGGGAAATATAACGTTGGCTGGCGTGAAATCGTGGATTAACGATGAATTGATTGCCGAAGGCGAACTAAAAATATACTTGAATAAATAAAATGAGGCGAAGACAAAAACGGGAAGCATCACTGACCGACCGGATAGAAGTACGCGTGAGATTTAGTGAAGTGGATGCACTGCAAATTGTGTGGCACGGAGAGTACGTGAAATACATTGAAGATGGACGCGAAGCATTTGGCAAACGTTATGGAATTGGCTACATGGATATGAAAGATGAAGGTTTTGCTGCACCGATAGTTAAATTGGATTTAGATTATAAACTTTCGCTAACCTTTAATGAGCAGGCGATTGTCGAGACCCGCTACATTCCGTGCGATGCCGCAAAAATCCAGTTCGACTACACCGTCTTTCGCAAAAGCGACAATGCTGTCGTTGCAGAAGCATCTACTGTGCAGGTTTTTACTCATTTAGATACGGGCATTTTGGAACTGAATAATCCCGACTTTTATTTGAAATGGAAAGAAAAATGGAACATCCGATGATTTATCTGGGTGCTGATAACATTATCAGTTCGTTGGGATTTACAACCGAAGAATGCTGGAATGCTCTATTACAGAGTCAATCCGGTTTGCGTACTTTGCAAAATGCTCAGCTTTATTCTCAACCGTTTGTTGGGGGAAAAATTGATGATGAGCGATTGCAAATACTTGTCTCAGAACAGAACCTGACTAATTTTTCACGTTTCGAACAACTGCTGATTCTTTCCATTCGTCAAACGCTTGCACAAAGTAATTTGGATGTAAGTCAGCCCGATTGTGGATTAATTTTGGCTTCAACAAAGGGCAATATCAGCTTACTTTCGGCTGAAAATGAGACATCAGATGAGCTTTTTCTTTCTCATTCTGCAGAAAAAGTGAGTGGCTATTTCGGATTCTCCACACAACCGATTATTGTCTGTAACGCCTGTATTTCCGGCGTTACGGGCATGATAGTTGCCAAACGGTTGATTGAGAACGGCACGTACAAGCATGTTGTGGTAGCGGGCGGAGATGAGCTGTCGCAATTTGTTGTGAGTGGATTTCATGGTTTTAAATCGGTAAGCGCCGATATTTGTCGTCCTTATGATGCCTCAAGAGACGGTCTGTCATTAGGCGAAGCTTTTGGCTCTGTGTTGATTGCAAGCAATTTGAATTTAGGCGTATATACAAAAAAGCCCACAGCATTACTCGGCGGTTCGGCAACAAACGATTCAAATCACATTTCGGGACCTTCACGTACCGGTGAAGAATTGCATTTTGCTATAGAAAATGCTATCCGACAAGCAAAATTAACATCGCAGGATATTTCGTTTATCAATGCACACGGCACAGCAACGGCCTACAACGACGAAATGGAAAGCAAAGCACTGTATCTTTCATTGCTTTCGAAAACTCCGATGCAGAGCCTGAAATCCTATTTCGGACATACGCTTGGAGCATCGGGCGTAATTGAAACAATTATTTGTAAAAAACAACTCGAAACAGATATCATACTTGGCATACCTACTTTTGAAACCATTGGTACGCCTCATCCACTTAATATTGCTTCGGAACATCGAAATTTAAAACTAAATTTTGGAGTGAAAACAGCTTCCGGATTTGGTGGGTGTAATGCGGCAATAGTTCTTGGTAATGGTGTTGGAGATAGAAAAACTTCCGAAATTCAGACTAAATCTGAACTGAAAATCGCAACAACCTGCCGAATAGACACATCAGGCGTAGCTCTGAATAATGAATTTTTGCTTGCTAAAGAAACTGTAGATGATTTTTTTGCATTTATCCGAAAAGCATATAAACAGCTTGATTTAGAGTATCGTAAATTTTACAAAATGGACGATTTATCTAAATTAGGCTTTATTGCCACAGCCTATCTTACACGCAATATTAAAGATTTTACGGAATTTCAACCTGAAAAGAAAGGTATTGTGATGGCAAATCGTTCGGCATCGCTTGATACCGATATTAACTACCGCCGAAATCTTGACGAAGTAGGAGAACAGGAAGCCAGTCCGGCAATTTTTGTATATACCTTGCCCAATGTGATGCTCGGCGAAATTTGTATTTATTGGAAAATGAAAGGCGAAAATACTTTTTTTATCCAGCGAGAATTTGATAAGAGTTTTTTAATGCAATACGCTGAAATTATGATGAGTGAGCAGGATTTGAAATATTGTATCGTTGGTTGGTGCGACTTGCTGGGTAGTGATTTTGAAGCGGAAATGTATTTGGTGGAGAAAGAGTGAATATTAACAATAATACATATAAATATGGACCAATTAAAACAAGAATTAAAAGAAGCGTTAATTAAATCGCTGAATCTGGAAGATGTAACCGCAGCAGACATTGTGGATGAAGAACCGCTTTTTGGCGACGGACTTGGATTAGATTCAATTGATGCATTAGAGATTATCCTTATTCTCGAGCGTAGCTACGGTATCCGTCTTGCGAAACCCGAAGAAGCCAAAGAAATTTTCTTTTCCATCAATACATTGGCAGATTATATTAGTAAAAATCGCAAAAAGTGAGTGTTGTCGTTACCGGAATAGGCTGTGTATCGGCTATTGGTTGTGATGTGGAAGAGCATTTGCAGGCATTCAGAGCCGGACGGAATGGGCTGGGAAAAATTTCACCTTTTCAGTCCCAACTTCAAGTGCCCGTTGCTGAAGTAAAATTGAGCAATGAACAGTTGAAAAGTGCTCTTAGTTTGAGCGACCACAGTATATATTCTCGAACTGCTTTACTCGGTATGATAGCTTCGCAACAAGCATTTCAAGATGCCAAACTTTCAACCAACAGCTTACGAATTGGTGTCATATCGTCATCATCTGTGGGCGGAATGGATTTGAGCGAACTGCATTACTCTGAATACGTTGAAAATCCGACGAAAGTTCGTGTTCGCCCTTTTGCCCATCATGATATTGGTGACCATACCGAACAAATTTGCAACTATCTGCAACTTTCCGGTTTTAGAACGAGTATCAGCACAGCGTGCTCATCGGCTGCCAATGCCATAATGCTGGCGGCAAGGATGATTAAGCAAGGACGATTGGATGCCGTGATAGCGGGCGGCACCGATGCCCTTTGCCGATTTACGTTGAACGGCTTTAATTCGCTGATGATTTTGGACAGTGAGCCTTGTCGTCCATTTGATGAAAGCCGTGCAGGGCTAAATCTGGGTGAAGGAGCGGGTTATATTGTACTTCAATCTGAAAAAACCGTTGCGGACAAATCGCAAATTTATTGCCGATTAATTGGGTTTGCCAATGCCAACGATGCTTTTCATCAAACCGCATCATCGCCCGAAGGCGAAGGCGCTTTTCTGGCGATGAAAAATGCGTTGGACCGAGCGGGAATTTCGCCGTCGGAAGTCGATTACATCAATGCACACGGTACGGGAACGAGCAACAATGACCTTTCGGAAAGCACGGCAATCAAACGGCTTTTTGGTGAAAATATACCGAAATTCAGTTCCACAAAATCATTTACAGGACATACGCTGGGTGCGGCAGGTGGATTGGAAGCCATTTTTAGCATTCTGTCTATCAAAGAAAAACTGATTTTCCCCAATCTCAATTTCAAAACGCCCATCGAGCAAACCAAACTTATTCCAGTAACCGAAATTCTTGAAAATCAGGCTGTGAAAACTGTTTTGTCCAATTCTTTCGGTTTTGGTGGTAACAATGCATCGTTAATATTTCAGCAGTATCGCCATGAATAAATATCCTGTTTACATACAAGCTGCAGCGTCTATTCATCCCGAAAATCCGCTGGAAAACAATGCTTTTTCGGCTAAAGAACCCGATTATAAAGAATGGATAAAAGATGCGGGACTTCGCCGCAGGATGAGCCGAATTGTGAAAATGGGTGTAACGGCTGGGCTTCAATGCCTTCACTTGCAAAATACGAAAGTAGATGCAATCATTACAGCGACGGGTTTGGGTTGCTTATCGGATACCGAGAAATTTTTGAAATCCATTTCGGAGCAAAACGAAGAACTGTTGTCGCCCACACCGTTTATTCAGTCCACATTCAACACTATTGGCGGGCAAATTGCTTTGCTCACTGGCAATAAATCCTACAATATGACCTACGTGCATCGGGCTTTTTCATTTGAAACGGCTTTGCTCGATGCGATGCTGATGCTGCAAGCAGGCGATGCCGAAAATGTGCTTGTGGGCGCTGTAGATGAACTTACACCAACAGTTTTCGGGATTTTGGAGCGAATGGGAACTTTTCGAAAGTTTTTCGCGGGCGAAGGAAGCAGTTTTTTTCTGCTTTCACGAAACAAAACCGATAATACAATTGCTGAAATTATTGATATAGATATATTTAGCGGTAGTTTTTCGGAGCAAGAAATCCTTGCCAAGCAAACCGATTTTCTGAAAAACAGCAAAGCTGAAAATGCCGACGTATTTTCAGATAAAATCTACAAACAAAACTGTGGCGAATTTCACACGGCATCGGCTTTTGGGCTTTATTACGCTTGCAAACAAAGTGACAAGAATGAAAAAATACTTGTAACTAATTCATTTTTAAATAATCATACGTCTATTCTGATTGACAAATTTTAGTGTAATATGATTTGGCTTGGTATTTGCATTTTATTCATCGCCGTGTCGGGATTTCTGTTTTACGCATCCTATTCCATCGCTTCGGGCGTGTATCTGAAAGCCGTGTGCAAGCTGAATACGCGAGAAAAGCTTGTTGCGCTGACGTATGATGACGGTCCCGAACCCGATACGACGCTTCCGTTGTTAGATGTGCTGAAAAAATACGATGCGAAAGCTACGTTTTTCTGCATCGGGCAAAAGGCGGAACGGCATCCCGATGTTATCAGACGGATAGTGGCGGAAGGACACGAAATTGGTAATCATTCTTACACGCACGAAAGCACTTTTCCGCTTTACGGAAAAAAGAAAATGCAGGCTGACTTACTGAAAACACAGCAGATTTTGGAAGAAATTTCTGGTAAAGAAATTCAGCTCTTTCGTCCGCCTTATGGAGTAACTAACCCGACCATTGTCAGCGTGATTAAAGAGTTTGGATGGCGGACAATCGGCTGGAGTTTACGCTCGTTTGATACGCAATGCAAAACTGCTGATGAAGCTTTGATACGGATAAAACGAAAACTGAAATCGGGGAATATTATTTTACTTCACGATAGAATGCCTTTTACTGCGGAATTAACGGAGAAGTTGTTGGTATATTTGAAAGAAAATGGATATAAAGTGGTTCCGATAGTTTTTTAATTAATTTTATTTCAAAAAAACTTTTTTTTTCTTCATGATGTTACATTATTAGTTAACTTTGCGGATGAATTTTACTCGAGAAATTATTTTTTACAAAGATTACTTTGAGAACTTTTTCAAAGAATTACCCGAAAAAGTGCGACAAAAGATTGATGAAGTGCTTTTTATGGTAACAATAATTGAGAGAGTGCCTGTAAAGTTTCTTAAAAGTATAAAAAACAGTAAAGGACTTTATGAAATTAGAGTTGAAAGTAGCGGAAATATTTATCGAATATTTTGTTGTTTCGATAAGGGTAATTTAGTGGTGTTATTTAATGGATTTCAAAAGAAATCGCAGAAACTACCAAAAAATGAATTACAAACGGCTCAAAGATTAATGAAAGAATATTTTGAAAATCAAAAACTTAATAACGATGCAAACAAATAAATACAAAACATTTTCCGAACACTTAGATGAACGATACGGTAGAGTCGGAACTGAAAAAAGAACAACTTTTGAGCTAAAAGCCAAATCGTTTGCAATAGGCGAATTAATTAAAGAAGAGCGAAAGCAAGCTAACTTAACACAAGAGCAATTGGCTCAAAAAATAGGTGCCAAGAAAAGTTATATTTCCAGAATTGAAAATGGACATAGCGATATTCAGCTTTCAACATTGTATAAATTGGTTGAATTTGGATTAGGCAGAAAATTAAATTTAACCATTCAATAGAATGAATATCTATTCTTTGCGATAATTTTACAAAAATGAAACGATACTTATTTATACTTTTTGCTTTTTCATTTGCACTTTCTGTTTTCGGGCAGAATATGCAAAAAATGACGAATATTGCAGAATTTGAGAAGCAACTGAAAGCCACAGCAGCCAAAACCCAATCGCTGGAGAGCAATTTCAAGCAGGAAAAATATATGAAAGTATTTGCAGAGAAAGTGATTTCGAGCGGGATGTTTTATTACCGCAAGGAAAATAAAATCAGTCTGCAATACGCCAAACCGATGAAATACAGCGTTACCATCAACGGCGACAAGTTGCAAACCGTTTCGGACGGAAAAAAAACTTCCGTAAATCTGGGCTCAAACAAGATGATGGCTCAGATGAAAGGTTTGATTGAAGCCAGTATGGTGGGCAATATCTCGGCTTTGAGCAAGGATTACGAACTGCAATATTTTCAATCATCGAGCGAGTATTTCGTGAAAATTATTCCCGCCAATAAATCCATCAAAGCCTACATAAAGGAAATCGGTATCACGTTTGACCGACAATCTTTGAGCGTGAAACGGTTGCGAATGACCGAAAATAACGACGATTATACTGATTACATTTTTACCAATCCAAAATACAACACGCTGAAATCGGATGAAAAATTTAGCGTTCGTTAGTCTTATAATTGTTCTATTGTTTGGAACATCATGTGCATCAAGCATTAAAAGCGGGTGCGGACAGAGCGAAACCGTGCGGCTTTCTCGCTCGGATATTCCGCCAATGCTTTCTGTTACCGATAGTTTGCAGAAGTTTGACATCGAAATCAGTTTTATGGGAAAAAGCCTGAACGGAATGTTTTTAATTAAAAAACAAGCGAATGGCACCGCACGGATGCTGATTAACAGCTATTTCGGGATGAGCATAATGGATTTTGAGTTGAGTGCCGATACATTTGTTGTGCATTACATGCTTGAAGCGATGAACAAACCTGCGATAGTAAATCTTTTCAAAAACGATTTTCGTCTGCTTTTCGGTTACAACATTCCTTCGAAGTTCGTAGCAACAAAATCTGATTGCAAAGTTGCTGAGAAATTGATTATCACCAAGATTGACGGCAAAAAATATACTTACCGCATAAATATCGAAAACTCTGCTATTCTTGAAATAAAAGCTCCTGGTATTAATACCAAAATCCTATCCGACACGTTTCCACGTACCATCAATTTGAGGCATTCGGGAATTTTTACTCCACGGATTGTAATAAAAGAGATGGAATGAGCCTTTAAGTGTACAAAATCGCCTTACATTTCATTTTCCGGACTTATTTTATCATAAAATATCGTTATATTTGCGTGTTTTAAAATATTATTATTTTATGCACACCTTAGATACGCTTTTTGAACTCGAAACCCTTCACAAACATGAAAACGAATATCATTTTCGATGTCGTTTGAATACTGAACACGATATATTTTCCGGCCATTTTCCCGAAATGCCGATTGTGCCCGGTGTGTGTTTGTTACACGCCGTTAAATTGGCGGTTTCGCAAGTTGTTGATAATGATGTGAGTTTTCTCAAAATCAGGGAGTGCAAGTTTCTTTCGGCTATCAATCCCACAGAAAATTCGGAATTCGAGATTGAATTTACCTTAGATAGTGAAAAAGCGGTCAAAGCCGGAATTTTTATTGGTAAGACTCAATGTATGAAACTAAAAGCCACAGCTGATTTTTGATGGAAAATCCGACAGAAAATATCATTGTAATTATCCCGACTTACAACAATGCCGGAACGGTGGGTGATGTTATTCGTAGAACGCAAGATTTCGGCTTACCTGTTTTGGTAGTAAACGATGGTTCTACCGATAATACGGCTGATGTGCTGGCACAATTTCCACAGATTACAACCATTCATTTTCCTAAAAATAAAGGCAAAGGCGCAGCGCTTAAAACCGCTCTAAAAAGTGCCGGTGAAAAAGGGTTTCGATATGCTATTACGCTTGATGCCGATGGACAACATTTTCCTGAAGATATTCCTGTTTTCCTAGAAGAAATAGAAAAAACACCCGATGCTCTGCTTGTTGGCGCCCGCAATTTGCAAGCCGATAACATGCCCGGTAAAAACACATTTGCCAATAAGTTTTCAAACTTTTGGTTTCGGATTGAAACGGGCAAAAAAATGCAAGACACGCAGTCGGGTTATCGACTTTATCCGTTGGAAAAAACTAAAAACCTGAAACTTTTTACCGGAAAATACGAATTTGAGTTGGAAATCATTGTACAGTCCGCATGGTGTGGTATAGATGTTCGCAATATACCCATACGTGTGTATTATCCGCCTGAAGAAGAGCGAGTAAGTCACTTTCATCCATGGCGCGATTTCACACGTATCAGCCTGCTCAACACGGTTTTGGTTTTTGTTGCGTTATTTTGGTATTATCCATGGAAAACTTTGCGAAGTCTGACAAAAAAAAATATCCGTAACTTTATTCGCAATAATATTACCCACTCTCCGGAAAGTAACAAACGAATAACAGGTGCCATAATGCTTGGCGTTTTCATGGGAATTGTGCCCGTTTGGGGATACCAAATGGCATTAGCGTTTCTTTTGGCTCATCTGCTCAAACTGAACAAAGTGATTACGCTCGTTGCATCCAATATCAGCATCCCGCCTATGATACCTTTTATTCTTTTCGGAAGTTATGCCACCGGCGCGTGGTTGCTTAGCAAGGAATTGAACTTTTCTATAAGTAGCATATCGCTGGAATTTGTTATGAATTCTCTTGTGCAATACGTGCTCGGGAGTATCGTATTTGCTCTAATTTGCAGTCTGCTAGTGGGTTTGCTGTCTTACGTGCTGTTAAAGATTTTTCGTAAACCCAAAACCGTTTTGGAATGAGTAACATTTTTGTCAACATATATGATTTTTTATTGAAAAATAGAGCATTACGCAATATTTTAATGATAGGCAGTTTTGCGTTGATGCTCACGTTTGCGCTACAACTTCGATTTGAAGAAGAATTTACCCGCTTCTTCCCGGATAATGCAGATGCTAAAAATAGTGAACTCGTTTTTAAGAATTTAAAGGTTAAAGATAAAATTATAGTGATGGTTTCGGCACGAGACTCGCTAAAGCATGATGAATTGCTTGATACTATTGTATTTGTCGGCAGCCAATTGGATGAGCTTATTCGTACAGGCACTGCAAAAGAATATCTACTTGAAGTGTTTTCGGAAGTAAGTAGCGATGTTGTGGGCAATACAAGTGATTTTTTGTACAGCCATCTGCCTGTTTTTTTAACAGATGAAGATTACAAGCGTATGGATACGCTACTTACGGCGGAGGCAGTTGATAGACGAATGCAACAGAATTTTGTAAACTTGATGTCGCCTGCCGGTGTTGCGCTTAAATCCACCATTCCGAAAGACCCGCTCGGATTGGGTGGAAATATGATGTTGGGATTGAAAGACTTTGAAAATCTTTCGAATTACGAAATTTATGATAATCGCATTTTTTCGTCTGATTTATCTACTCTTTTGCTCATTCTTTCTCCCAAATACGGCACCGGAGAAACCGGGAAAAATGATAAGCTGATTGCCGAGTTGGAAAATCTTTCTGTACAAATTGAGCAGGAAAATCCCAGCTTACGGATGCAGTTTTTTGGTGGTCCTTCCGTTGCGGTGTATAATGCCCGACAAGTAAAAAAAGACACCTATCTTACACTCGGCATAGCTTTGTTGCTCATTATCGGATTTATGGCGGTGATGTTTAAAAGTCGGCGGGCAGTTCCTCTACTTCTCACGCCGGTAGTTTATGGCGGTGTTTTTGCCTTGGCTGTTATTTTCTTTATTAAAGGAAGTATTTCTGCAATAGCTATTGGTGTAGGCTCGGTGGTTTTGGGTATTGCCCTGAGTTATTCTATTCATGTAATTACACATTTTAATCACGTAAAGTCTCATCGCCAACTTATTCAAGAAATATCATATCCGCTTGTGGTTGGTAGTTTTACTACTATCGGTGCTTTTCTTTCTTTGCTTTTTACATCGTCCGATATGTTACGAGATTTCGGTTTGTTTTCGGCACTTTCATTGGTGGGAACAACTCTTTTCTGTCTGATTTTTCTACCGCATTTACTGGGCAATAAAATCGATTCGGAGACAACCCGAAAAGCGCTTGTCATTATTGAAAAAATTACTTCTTACCCATTTGAAAAAAATAAAATTTTACTTGGAATAATTGTACTGCTTTTTGTATTAGGCTTATTCGCAATGCGCCATGTGAAATTCGATAGCAATATGTCGAATCTGAATTATGAACCTAAAAGCATTAAAGAAGCCGAGCAAAAAATGAGCCGATTGTTTATGAGCGGCGAAAAACAACAGATTATGTTTGTAACCGTGGGTGAAACGGTAGATGATGCGTTGAAGAACTATGCCGAAAATAATCAAGCATTGGCGCGGTTGAAAGCGGAAGATAGAATTCAGGACTTTATTTCGTCGGAAAAGTTCATGATTTCTCCATCGGTACAGCAAGCTCGTATTCAGAAGTGGAACGATTTCTGGACTAATGTACGGAAGGAACGATTGAAAACAGAATTGCAAAGAAACGGAGTGAAATATGGTTTTGCCCCCGATGCTTTTGCCCCGTTTGCAGATTTATTGGATAAAAACTTTACACCCTTTTCGGCAGAAGAATTGGGTGAAAATATTCCGTTTTTGGCAGATTGGGTAGTAAGCGACGGAAATTCGCTGATGTGTATTACACAAGTGCAATTGGCTGATAACCAGAAGAAATTTGTTTACGATAAACTTGGTGAGAATCATAGTTTGGTTATTTTCGACCGTGGTTTTTTTACCAATCAATGGGTTGCGGCTATCAATGTCGATTTCAATACAATTCTTTTCCTTTCGTCCATAATTATTTTTCTGGCACTGCTGGTTTCTTACGGTCGCTTCGAACTTACATTCATGGCTTTTGCCCCTATGGCAATCAGCTGGGTTGTTATTTTGGGCTTGATGGCAATTTTGGGTATTGAGTTTAATATCATCAATATTATTCTGTCCACGTTTATTTTCGGACTGGGCGATGATTTTTCCATCTTCATGATGGATGGTGTGCAACAAGAGTATCGTACGGGCAAAAAGATTGTTAACTCGCACAAAATTGCTATTCTGTTTTCAGCATTCACGGCTACGGTGGGTATGGGTGTTTTGATTTTTGCAAAACATCCGGCGCTGAAATCCATTTCGCTTGTGAGTATTCTGGGGATGGTGTCGGTGTTGCTCGTTTCATATACGATTATTCCGCTTTTGTTTCGCATGTTTATTACCAATCCTGCTCGCAAAGGCAATTATCCTTACACGCTTTTTCACCTAATTATTACCACGCTCACTTACATTCTTTTCGTGTTGGGTAGTTTAATATTGTTCTTATTGCGGTTATTGTTGATTTTTGTTCCAATTTCAAGCAAGAAAAAGAGAGCTTTGTTCAGCCGGATGATAATGTATTGTATGCGGTTATTTATATTTTTGATTTTTTACGCCAAGCCTGAAACAATTAATCCCACGGGTGAAACATTTGAGAAACCTGCTGTAATTGTGGCAAATCACCAGTCGATGATAGATATTTTGGTCATGCTTTCGCTTTCGCCAAAAATATTAATGGTGACCAATAAGTGGGTGTGGAATTCTCCGATTTTTGGACATGTGGTGCGATATGCCGGATTTATTCCGTCGCAAAAAGGCTTTGAAAATATGCAAGAATTGCTTCGCGAAAAAATAGAGGAAGGCTATTCTGTTGTTGTATTTCCGGAAGGAACTCGTTCGATAGATGGGCATATCAAACGTTTTCACAAAGGGGCTTTTATGTTGGCAGAAAATTTGGGAGTAGATGTGTTGCCGGTTGTACTTTATGGAACAGGGCAGATGCTAAACAAACGCCAAATGTATTACATCAAACCCGGCACTTTTGCAACCAGTATTTTACCAAGAATTCCGGTTGAAGAATTTTCGAAGTATGGTGTCACCGCTCACAGAACTGCTGCCAAAGTTGTAAGCGCTATTGTGAGAGAAGAATATTTGCGATTGAAAAGTTTTTATGACCGTCCGGATAATCCCTATTTTAGACACAAGTTAATTCAAAACTATGTTTACAAAGGTCCGGTGGAAGAGTGGTATGTTCGGATAAAATCGATTATGGAAAAATATTACGCATATTTCGAAAGTATTATTCCACGGTATGCTTCAATAGTGGATGTGGGTTGCGGATACGGAATGCTACCTTATATGCTTGCCAATACTTCAACCGAACGCACCGTACTTGGAATTGATTACGATGAAGATAAAATTGCGGTAGCTAATCATAATTTCTCTAAGACAGACAAAATTCATTTCGATTGTGCCGATGCCTTACAGTACGAATATCCGCAAGCAGATGTGTTTGTTGTAAACGATATGCTGCATTACATTGATTTTCATTCGCAGGAAATATTATTGGGAAAATGTGTGGCAAAAATGAATGAAAACGGAATGCTGATAGTCCGCGACAGCGATGCCAGCCTTCAACAAGAGCACAAGGTTACCCGTTTCACAGAAATGCTTTCAACCCGATTGTTTAAATTCAACAAAACAAAACAACAACTTCAATTTCCCACGGCACAACAGTTTAAGGACTTTGCAAAACGATATAAATTATCGTTGGAACAACATGTTAACGATAAAGTAACATCCAATACGGTGTTTATTTTCAGGAAAGAGAAAGAAAATTAGAAGTTTATGCAAAACTACGACATTATTATAATCGGAAGTGGAATAGGCGGATTAATTTGCGGAGCGGTGCTTTCCAAAGAAGGATACTCGGTGTGTGTGCTTGAAAAGAATATAGTTCCGGGCGGATGCTTTCAAAACTTTAAGCGTGCCGACAGAATACTTGATACAGGCATACACTACATCGGAAGTTTAGACCCCGGTGAACCGTTGCATCAATGTTTTTCGTACTTGGGAATTATGGACGAAATCAATCTGATGCGGTTAGACGAAAATGGTTTTGACCGAATCTTGTATCCCGATGCTTCTTACGCGTACGCTATGGGCGAAGAGCAATATTTGGAAATGCTGGCAAAAGACTTTCCGCAAGAAAAGGAAAACTTGAAACGTTACATAAAAGCACTCTCTTCCATTTCCGATACTGTTTCTGTAAAGGGATTTCGAGAAGGAAAAATTTCAACATCAACTATAGATATGCTGTCTATTTCGGCATGGGAAACTATAAGTGGAATTACTAAGAACCAACGTTTACAAAACGTGCTTTCAAATCCTGCCATACTTTACGGTGGTGATAAAAATATTTCAACTTTCTACATCCACGCCATGACGGCTTCCTCGTATCTTCGTGGTTCTTACCGATTTGTGGGAAGTAGTATGCAGTTGACCGATGCGCTTGTGCGAAAGATTGAAAGTAACGGCGGAAAAGTAATGACAAGAGCTGAAGTTACCGCTATTCATTGCAAAGAAAATACGGTAAGTGGAGTAAAATTAAAAAATGGAGAAGAAATTCAGGCAGAATATATTATATCGACATTACATCCGTTTAAAACGTTAAAAATTACAGATAAATCGGCACATATTCGCAAAGCGAATCTTTCCAGGCTAAAATCGTTACCGAATTCCTATGGTTTTTTTACCGTCTATTTGATAAAAAAGAGGAATTCGTTTCACTATATCAACAGCAATATTTATCTTTATCCCGATGGACAGGATGCCTGGCATAGAACAGCGTTCCCTCACGATAAAGAAGTGAAAAGCGTGCTCGTTTCCATGCGCCCGAACGAAGAAAATCCCCGCTTTACCGATGCGGTAGAGTTGCTTACGCCAATGCTTTATAGCGAAGTGGAACAGTGGGCGGATACTCGTTTCGAAAGACGTGGCGATGATTATAAACAATTTAAAGAACAGAAAGCAGCAGATATTATTCGGTTCGCCAAGCAATTTATCCCTGATATTGACCAAGATACGGAACTTATTATCACAACAACTCCGCTTTCTTACCGCGACTATACGGGTTCAATTGAGGGTTCGGCCTACGGAATTATGAAAAACTATCAAAATCCGATTACAACTTTGATTCCGATTCGCAGCAAAGTAAAAAACCTTCTGTTTGCCGGACAGAATGTGAATATGCACGGCGTACTTGGTGTTTCACTTACTTCTATGTTGACTTGTAGTGAGTTGTTGGGTGAAGATTATTTAGCAAAAAAGATTGGAAATATTTAGAATGAAAATACTGAAGAAAATACTCAAATGGTTTGCAATCAGTTTTTTGGTACTAACGATAACTCTTTTAGTTGGTTCGTATATCCTTTATGTCACAGCTGATATGAAGCAACCTGATTCGGATGTGTCGGATTTGTCTGAATTATCTTTGCAGCTTGGTGATAGTTTACGCACTTACGGTAATAATTCGCTTCTTCTCAACAAACAGGGATTGTGGGAGCTTTATGTAAAAGGGCAGCCGTTTGAGCGTGGCGTGGCAATAGGAAAGGTGTCGGAAGATTTGTTGTATTATCAAGAAAAAGTGTTTGTAGATGAAATAAAAAAAATAATTCCATCAGAAAAATACTTGAAGTTCTTGCGCTATTTTCTGGTTATTTTCAACCGTAATCTGGGCGAATACATTCCGCAGGAAAATCGAGAGGAAATTTATGGAATTTCGCTTTCCTGCACGCACGAATTTGATGCCATTGGCACGCCTTATGAACGTCAGTTGAATTATCATGCCGCGCATGACATCGGGCACATGATGCAATCGTATATGCTGGTTGGTTGTAGTTCTTTTGGAACATGGGGCGATGAAAGTTCCGATTCTACATTAATAATTGGGCGAAATTTCGATTTTTACGTGGGAGACGATTTTGCCAAAAACAAAGTCATAGCATTCTATAATCCCAACAATGGTTACAAGTTTGCATCCATAGGTTGGATTGGAATGACAGGCGTACTTTCCGGCATGAATGAAACCGGATTAACAGTTACCATCAACGCATCTCAAGCTTCCATTCCAACGGGTGCTGCCACGCCGATTTCGATTTTGGCGCGTATCATTTTACAATATGCTTCCACCATTGATGAAGCTTACAAAATAGCGCAAGAACATAAAACTTTTGTAGCTGAAAGTTTGCTTATCGGTTCTGCAAAAGAGGGTAAAGCGGCAATCATTGAAAAGTCGCCTGATGAGATTGGCATTTATTATTCGCAGCAAAACCGGATTGTCTGCACCAATCATTACCAATCCGATACATTCCGAAATAATTCTAAAAACCTTGAGAATATCCGTACCACAGACAGCGATTACCGTTTCCAAAGAATGAATGAATTACTGAACAATGCCGGAAAAATCAATCCGCAAAATGCTGCCGAGATCCTGCGAGATACGCTTGGAGCAGGTAATAAACCCATCGGACTGACCAACGAAAAGTCTATCAATCAGTTCATAGCACATCATTCTGTCATATTCAAACCAAAAGAGCTGAAGATGTGGGTTTCCACGGCGCCATGGCAACTGGGTGAATATATAGCTTATGATTTACAAGATATTTTCCTTAAAATGGACAGCGCCAAAATAATAACCTCATCTGTAGATATCGATAAAATCATTCAATCTGACGATGGATTATCATCCGGAACTTATCATCGTGTGCAAGATTATCGCCGACTGAAAGATGAGATTTCACAAGCCGTAAAAAACGGAAAAACGATTGATACACATACTTTAAACACTTTTATCCATAGCAATGCCGATTATTATTACACCTACGAGTTGATGGGAGATTATTATTTCGCACACGATAAAACAGCCGAAGCGTTAAAGTACTGGAAAACGGCTCTAACAAAAGAGCTTTCGCGCTTGGATGACAAGAAAAATATTGAAAAGAAAATAGAGAAAATTTTAAAAGAT
>JAUNUM010000054.1 GCA_030538215.1 Bacteroidia bacterium | reverse complement strand
TCATAACTCCAAACTACTTTGAACTTATCCTACTTCATAGCTCGCCGATATCTTTTCTCCAAGAAATCTCACAATGCCATTAACGTGATTTCTATTATTTCCGTTTGCGGTATTGCCATTGCAACAGCCGCAATAATAATAGTTTTATCGGGGTTTAACGGTTTTGGTGGAATTGTAGAAGGGATGTTCAATTCGTTTGACCCCGATTTAAAAATCACACCCAAATCAGGGAAGGTATTCGATTATCATACACCGGAATTTGATAAAGCATTGCGTGTTAAAGGTATTCAGGTAATATCGGAGTCGCTGGAAGAGAATGCGTTGTATAAATACGATGACCGTCAGATGCCCGTTTTGGTAAAAGGCGTATCGGAAGAATTTAGACTGGTAACCGATATGAATAAACTCATGGTCGATGGTCGATTTCGCCTTACCGAAGATGTTATAAATTACACCACCTTGGGAAGCGGATTGGCCATGACATTGGGGGCGCGTGCTGGATTTATAAATCCGATAAAAATATATGCTCCCAAACGCGATGTAAATATCAATTTGGCTAATCCTACAGCTGCTTTCACTCCGGCAGAAATAATGATTGGCGGAGTTTTTACGCTGAATCAACCCGATGTTGACGAACAAATGGCAATTATTCCCATCGGTTTGGCGCGCGAACTGTTTCGGTACAACAACGAAGTGTCGTCGTTAGACATCAAACTTAACTCCGATGCATCTGTAAAAAAAGTAAAATCGGAGATTGAGAAAATCTTGGGAGCCGATTTTTTTGTGGAAAATCGTTTTGAGCAGCAAAAAGAATCCTATCGGATGTTACAGATAGAAAAATGGGTGTCGTTTCTTATCCTCTCTTTAATTTTATTAATTGCCGTTTTCAACATTGTGGGTTCACTGACCATGTTGATTGTAGAGAAAAAAGAAGACATAAAAAGCTTGAAAAACATGGGAGCGGATAATCGTCTTATTTCTCGGATTTTTTTGTACGAAGGATGGTTAATTGCGTTTTTTGGAATTATATCCGGATTAATTGTCGGCCTGCTGATCTGTTGGCTACAACAAAATTTCGGATTATTGCGTTTGAGTAGTACGCCCGGAGCTTATATAGTGGATGCATATCCTATAATTATTATGTTTTGGGATGTTGTGCTTGTTTTTATGATAGTTAGTAGTATATCGTTGCTTGCTGTTTATTATACAATTAATAATTTAAAGAAGAAATTAAATGTGTTGTAGTAGAGACACACGCCCGTGTGTCTCTACTACAAAATAAATATTATGATATGAAAATTGCCGTTGTAGGAACAGGTTATGTAGGGTTGGTTTCGGGCGCATGCTTTGCCGAAATGGGAGTGGATGTTACCTGTGTTGATATAGACGAAACCAAAATAAAAGGATTGAAACAGGGAATCATCCCTATTTATGAACCCGGACTGAAAAATATTGTCGTTCGCAATTACGATGCCGGACGCTTGAAGTTTACTAACGATTTGCCGTCGGTTTTAAACGACATGAACATCGTTTTTATAGCCGTTGGTACACCTTCGGACGAGAGCGGAAACGCCGAGATGAAATACGTTTGGGCGGTTGCCGATACCATTGCCAAACATATTACTAAACCGCTGCTCATTGTTACAAAAAGTACCGTTCCGGTGGGGACATCGCACCAAATAAAAGAGCGTGTGAGCGAAAAACTGCGCGAACGAAATGTTGAAGTGGATTTCGATGTGGCTTCTAACCCCGAATTTCTGAAAGAAGGTGCTGCCGTGGACGATTTTATGAGCCCCGACCGTGTAGTGGTGGGTGTAGAATCCGAAAGGGCAAAGGAGTTGATGACGCGATTGTATCGTCCGTTCCTGCTCAATAACTTCCGTGTGATTTTTATGGATATCCTTTCGTCGGAAATGACCAAATACGCCTCAAATGCCATGCTTGCCACGCGCATCAGCTTTATGAACGATATTGCCAACTTGTGCGAATTGGTGGGCGCCGATGTGAATATGGTTCGTCGCGGAATTGGCAGTGACTCACGCATCGGGCGCAGTTTCCTGTATCCCGGTTGCGGTTATGGCGGCAGTTGTTTCCCGAAAGACGTGAAAGCCATCATTAAAATTGCCGAAAACGCGGGTTACGAAATGAGCGTGTTAAAAGCAGTGGAGCAAGTAAACGAAAACCAAAAGAAAATCCTTTTCCACAAGTTCAGCGACTTCTTCAACGGCGATATCGAAAGGAAAACCGTTGCCGTGTGGGGATTATCCTTTAAACCCGAAACCGATGATGTGCGCGATGCACCCTCGCTCATGCTTATCAACAGTCTGTTGAAGTCGGGCGTAAATGTGCGTGGTTATGATCCGGCAGCGATGGACGAAGCCCGAAAACAACTGAACGATACAATATACTACGCCAAAGATATTTACGATGCCGCCAACAATGCCGACGCGCTTATCGTTCCCACGGAGTGGAAAGAGTTTCGTCTTCCCAACTGGGAAATCCTGAAAAAAATAATGCGTACGCATTTGGTTATTGATGGTAGAAATATTTATAATAAGGAAGAACTAGCGTCGTATGGGTTTGAGCATAGGGGTATCGGGTAGAGACGTCATAATATGGCGTCTCTACATTACGGGCAGCGGTTAATTACCCCACCAATTCGTCAATCGTTAATTTTCCTACAATTCCTTTGCCATATTAAAAAAACTATTTACCTTAGCCCCATAATTCGAAATCAAGCCATTATGAACGCTGATTGTGCCGTGAACCCTTGTTTTAACTACCGTCGAAACGCTTCGATGGAAACGGTACATGCGTTTTACCCCCCCCCCCTTATTAACATTATTTAACTGTCCTGTTTGCATTTCTTTCGCTACAGGCGAAAAACAGCCCCGTTTATCGGTAGCAATCCCTGCTTCACGTGCCAAACGGTCTGCTTCACATGAAGCGCATCGTGCTTCTGATGAAGCAACCCCTGCTTCATTTGTAGCAAAGTGTGCTTCAAGCGTAGCGCAATCCGCTTCATCTGTAGCGCCGAGTGCTTCAAGTGAAGCGAGCCTTGCTTCATGTGAAGCGAAACAATTGGCAGATGAAGCGCTCTTTGCTTCGGATAACAGCACCCTTATTTTGCCAATCACCCATCCTCGGACTTCCGTCTCCCGTCTCTTTATTGTCTAACTATATACTGAAAAATTATGAGCACATCAGAAGAAAATGTTCCCGTTGAGAACACACAAAATCAACCCGCTACAAACGAAACGCCCAAGCGCAAATCAACCCGCCCCAAACGCAGCTATGCCGAAACCGTATCGGCAGCACAAGTGATGGCTACGGGGCTGAAAAACAATGCCGAAATAATGAGCAAGCGCGGATTGGATACCGAATTTGTAACCGCCCTCGAAACAGACCGCGCCGATGCCATCACTTACAACGATGAGCAGGAAAAGCTGAAAGCCGACCTCAAACTGAAAACCGAAGCATTGGATGCCAAAATGACAAGCATTAACGCAAAACTTTCTGAAGCGCGCAAAATTGTGAAAATAAGCATCCCAAAAGGTCAGTGGAAAGAGTTTGGAATTGAAGATAAAAGATAACGATTGACAATTTTAGATTGACGATTTACGATTTACAGAATAATAAACCGCAGCCCGCAACCGTAGAGACGTCATACCATGGCGTCTTCACAACAACACCGCCGCCGGTGAAATATTCACCGTAGAGACGCCTCCCGATATCTATCGGGAATGACGTCTCTACAACAAAAAACATCAAACAACTATTTTAAATGTATTAAATTATGAACAAAGAAAAAAATCAAAATCCTGTAGAGACGTTGCATGCAACGTCTCTACCATCGGCGCAGGAATCATACACCGCGCCCAGCATCGAAATCATCGACATTGAACTGGAACAAAACATCCTCGGCGGAAGCTTGCCCGAAACCGGAGACGGCGGATGGGTGTAAAACAATTAACAATTAACAATTACAAATTACAGAAACATCAACCCAAGCCCGTGATAGTAGAGACGCAATGCCTTGCGTCTCCAAATTACAAGACGCGAAGCATCGCGTCTCTACGAGCAAAACAAAAAATTACGCACTATGAATTATAAATTATTAATTACCCTCGCAGCCCTTGCCCTCATCATCGCAAGCTGCACCAAAGACGAAATGGACAATGAGACGCGGCATGCCACGTCTCTACTAACCCCCGTGCAACTAACCCTTACCATGCCCGATGCCGACAACCCTGCCACCCGCGCGGCATTTGAAGTAACCGACCCCACCAAGCCTTTTAAACTGAAAGCCACCTGGCGCACCGATGAGACGATGGTACTCATTCTCTTTCAGGGAGACAACGCCAACTGGAAAACCAACTGCATTGTCCGTCAGTTTAAGATTCCCGCCTCGGCAAACGGGCAAACCAAAGCCGACCTGTCGGAAGCCGTGGGCACGGTAGATTTAAGCACGTTCAATCCCGCACAAAACATCAAATACGTGGTGGTGAGCGGCGGTAACTTCAATATTATTAACAATATGATAAACCTCGGCAATGGAGTGAGTACTGCGCTTACTGATGATTTAACCATTGACCAAGAGTGGTACTATGGACAGTTATTCCTTATGACATTTCTCACGCGTGTGCAGGAAACGCCGTTCCCCACCGGAGCGTTGCAACTGTCGGGCAAGCTGGAGTGGCTTACTGCCGTGCTTGCCGTGCAGTTTGAGATTGACCCCGCCGCCGATTTACTTATGGAAGGTGATAAATATATGAATGTGTACTTACAAGGAAAAGGAGAAAAATATCCGCAATTATACGACCCTGTGCTTAGAACAGTTGGGAGTCTCCGGATTAATTACAGTTCGGGCATTCAATTTACCGGTTCAGGCAGTAAAAAATTGAGCGGCGCGCTCGACAGCAGGGGCTTCCGCTACTTCCACATCCCGGCCGACGATGCCGCCAACGGAGTAGAAATCAGGAGCACTTCCCTGTTTTTGAATGTGCCGTATGCCGCCCCCGTAGGGAGAATGAGCGGTGTATTTTGCGGTTCTTTTAATTCAACAACCCCCATACTGCCGGGTTATTGCTACGGTGTTAAAATAAAGGTAACGCTGGGCGAAGACGGCAAGCCCGTGTTTACACGAGTTGCGGGCGGGGCGTAGGTTTCCCCCCCCACTTGGTGCCTCACTTGGCAAGTTTGCAACTTGTGCCCAAAATACCGGCTGTTTTAAACTGCCAATAGTTTGGCGTCCCGAGTTACAAACAACCACTTGCCTGTGAAATATTTACCGTAGAGACGTTGCACTGTGTCCGAACTTCTGACGGATGCAACGTCTCTACATCGTGGGCAGCGGTTAATTACCCCATCCATCGTAAATCGTAAACCTAATACCTCCTATCCCGCATTGAATTTCCACTACCGCCCGATGTGCTTTTAGCGGACGATTTTCGGAATATCCGTCGCTTGCTTTGCTGTTTTGCGGGCGGAATAGTGTCTGTTTTTTGCCACAAATTCTTCTCAAAATCGGTCAGTTGCTTCTCAATTCTCTCCTGTTCGGCCTTCATTGCTTCGGGTGTGGAAGCGTATTGGGTGATGGCCAAATTACGCGGATTGGTTGTTTTATAGATTTCACCATCGTAATTGTTTTTGCGGAAAAAATCGTCGATGGTGCCCGTCATTGTGTTGTTGAGGCTCGATGTCATAATGGGCATCCGAAGGGCGTAAGGACGAATTTCATCGTAAGGGATCCAAAAGAGCGGGTAACGCGTGGTGCTTGCCTCATAGTCGCCTTGTCGATGAATAATCGGGCATATAGCAACTGTTTTTAGACCATAATTGGAAGTTCCGGTTTCAAAAAAATAAGCCTCTTTAATGTAATATCCTTGCACTTCGTTGCTTGGGATATCCACATCGTTGATGACGATATTTCCGTTTTGGTTTTCGTAATAGATACCGAATCGGTTGAGAAATTCGTTGAAGTCAATTGCATATTCGTCTGAAAAATCCTCTCTTCCGTCAAGATATTCGTATGCCTTGATTTTGTTTTCCGAAAGCAGTTTGAACATCATCGTAAAGAGGTTCATTCGTCCTTGTTCCGGTATCACGGGATAATAGAGTGGGGCATTTGCTTCTTTCGATAAATCGAGATACCGATAAACAACACGTGTCCATTTGGCATCAGAGATGTCAGCCGATTGCGTGCGATTCATTTGCTCGGCACGTATTGACAAACCAACCGACGTGTTACTTTGTGTTCCTTGCTGTTGTCGATTAATTCTTTCTCGTGCTGTTTCTTGGGCCGAAATGTTAAAGAACAATCCGCCTATCGTAAAAGTGAGAAAGAATGTAAGTATTTTAGTTTTCATTTTATGTAATTTTTTAATTTTTATAACCCCTCCGTCCCGATAGCTATCGGGACTCGTCCCCTTTAGAAAAGGGGACAGTTGCCGACTGTAAATATTGTTTCAAGTGATCAATCTAATGCGCAATTCTTTAAACTCGCACCCCGAATCTCGTACCCCATACCCCATACCTCAAATCTAAAATCTCAAATCGTAAATTCTCATCGGTCATCCGTCATCCGTCATCCGACACCCATTAATTCACTCTCACTTCAATTACTGCAATTTCTCGTTCCGATCCATCGGGTCCGATAGCTTTCACTCCCGAGATATAGAAGTATTTTCCCCTTTGCAGTCGGCGAATTTGCTCCATTTGTCTTTCCGAAAACTGACTTCCGTTTGAAACTTCGGGAATAGCGTTGCCCATTGAATCGAAAAATACGGTGCGGAAACTTGTTACCCGAAAAGGTATATTCAAAATTCCATCATCAATAGCCGCTTTTATTCCCGGCGTATTTACCAATACTGCTTTTGAGAGAGCGCCACCTTTAAACATGGCTAAATTTCCGTTAGCATCTGTGTATTCAATGTAAGGCGTGGGATCGGGTAGGGCGCGAACACGAAAGCTTTTTGCCGCTAATTGTCGGGTTTGTGTACCCGTTCGTGCCGATATTGAAACAGTGGCGTCTTGTCCTACTGTTGCTGGTTTCGCTACCCATAAATTACCCTTTCTAATTAGTGATCCGTTGGTCATAGTGGCAGAAACGTCTTGCGGAGTAATTCCCGGAACCGAAATGCTGATTTCGTTTTCGATACCGGCATACAATACATTCATTAGCGTTGGAGCAATGGTTGCCATAGGTTCAATAACGGTGTAACTGTCCGAAAAGTTTCGACGCATAATACTGCCGTCACCGCCTGTCATCTCAACATAACCTTCCACCGGAAAAGTTCCTACTCTACCGCTTCCGGCACTAAAAAGTCCTTTTGCTAAAGGATCGAGTGTATTACCATTTACAAAGATTTTGGGAGTTTGTGTGGAATCTTCAGCCGAAAGAACGATGCGAGCATTGTACGTACCGCCCTGAATGATAACTTTTGATTCGGGAATAACGTACGCGTTGATTTGATTTACGCGAAAATCGCTCACATCCACGCTATTTAAAAGACTGCTCAAAGCTTCGCCTTCCGATGCGCGCACGTCGTTTTGGATTTTGGTAAGAATGGTTACGGCTGCCGAAACGGGCATGTTTTCGAAAAGCGATTCCTCCCAATTTTTGTTCGACGTACTTCGTTTAGACGGCGATGTGCTGAGGTTTTTTTCGATAATTTCGCGTCGGTTAGGCTCCAACACAAGTTGTGTAACGGTTTGTCGATAGGAGTCGATACGCGAGCGAAGTTTTTGTCCTTCGTTATTCGGAGTGGAAAGCATTACGTAGGGCGCGGCATTTAAGTTCTCTTTGCTTCTGATGTTGTTCACGTCGGCTTTCCGTCCATCGGCTTCCTGCACCATTTTCACTTTCAGCAGCTCGATATAGTTAATGAGCGAGTCGCTCATTTGTTTTACCTCCCGACCTTTGTTGTACCATTCGCCGGCCTTTTCGCTGTTTTGGATGTTGTATTGCTCCAACTCATCCATAATCAGCTCATTTCTTGTGTGCATATTTTCCGACGAGTTGCTGAGGCTGTCGCCCACAATGTCGAATCCGTTCAACACTTCCGCCGAAACGTTGAGCGCCAGCATCGCGATAAACACCAAATACATGAGGTTTATCATTTTCTGACGGGGCGAGGTGGAATTGTTTTGTGCCATTTTTTGTGAGTTACGAGTTTCGAGTTCCGGGTTGCGAGTTGGTCATTGCGCTAATCATTCGTGTGTAAATTTCGTTGAGGTCGCGCAACTGTTCTGCCATTTTATCGGTTTCTTCTTTAATGACAGCTCCGTCGGGAATAGTATCGGTGTACATTGTTTTCAGTCGGTTCAATCCGTTATTGATTTGCGCAATGGTATCAATTTGTCCGCTGATGCTTTTGAGCTGAATTTCGTAAATGGTATTCAAACCCGAAAGGTTTCGGTTGAGATTTTCCATTTGTTTGCCGTATTCTTCGGCGTGCGATGATAAACCTTGCGGTATCTCTATTTCGGGAACGGGCGAAGAAATACCGGCAGAAGGCACTCCTCCGTGATGTACGAAAACCGTTGCCGGCTGTGCCGATGAAGGTGTTTGTTGCGGCGCAACCATTGGTTCCTGAGTCGAAGAGGAGGTTTGCGTCGGTTGTTGCTCCGAAGAGAATGAGGGTGTTCCCAATACCACATTTCCCGAAATAACGGGTTGGTTTATACCGCCTGACGAAAAATCGGGACGGTCTTCGGGATTGTTGCTGTCGAAAACCGGAAACACTTGCTCCCATTTGTAATTTTTTGCCGGACGATCTAATCCGTAGAGGATGAAAACCAAGCACTCGATCGCCATTCCGGTTCCAAATATAATATTTCCCCAAATGCCCCACCAATGTAGTACTTTTATCATGGCTCCAAAAATAACAATGGCTGCGCCAAAGCTGTAGGCGTATTGGAGAAACCGTTGTCCGTTATCGGTTTGCAGGAAGTTTTCTATTTTTCTTATTGCTTTGTTCATTATATGAATAATATTTTTGATTAACGACTATGCCGCAAGGTATTCTAATTTATTTTAGTCTCTCCGCAACTCTCCCCTTTTGATGAAAGGGGAGTACCGCCGTTAGGCGGGGAGGGGTTAGAAAAAATATCTTTTTGGATTTTGAGACGCGGCATGCCACGTCTCTACCATCGAACTTCGATTATCATTTTCTTATCTTCGTCCAGTCGGTACAACCTGTGTTCTCACACATCGGAATCCGATATACGACCGTCCGCGGTTTTGATATTCCGAATCACGCATATCCGATCGGATAAAAGTGGAGATATCTTTCCACGATCCGCCTTTCACCACTTTTTTCTTTAGTGAGTAAGGATCTTCTACGGCTGCGTTATATCGGTATTCGGGATTCATGTCGCTCATTATCTGATTTCCCGATTCTGTGTATGCTGTTGATGTCCATTCCGCCACGTTTCCGGCCATATCGTACAGCCCGAGACTGTTTGGTTGATAGCTTCTCGCTTTGGCAGGTATTAAGTTTCTATCGGCAGCATAAGCTCCTTCGCTTGGTTTAAAGTTTGCCATATAACAGTCGTCATCGGCTTGCGTGGAGTTTGACTCCCACGGATACTTATTCTCTGTTTTCCCGCTTCGGGCAGCCATTTCCCATTCTGCTTCGGTGGGAAGGCGATATTTTTCAATTTTTACATTATTATCTCGTAATCCACGACGAAGAAACATAGTTCGCCATTCGCAGAATGCAGTTGCAGCTTCCCACGATACGCCAACTACAGGATGATGCGTGTAAGCGGGATGTGAGAAATAATTACGCATGTACGATTCGTTGTTGGCATTATGAAAATCGTTTACCCAGCACGTAGTGTCAGGATATATATTTACTATTCTGGTATGAACAAAGTCATACAAACTACTTAGCGGACGAGTAATAGTTTCGTTCACAATACGCCCCTGTTCATTAATATATGCTGTGTCTTTCGAAATCATAATTACTTCGTCCGGATTGATAGCAATGTCGGTATTCAGTGTTCTTTCCTGTGGGTTCAGCCTGTGTTGGCGTTTGGCTGCTTCTGTTGCATCAAACCATTCATATCGAAAATTCATTTGACGAGCATCCAACATTTTCTTTTTGGTAATAGGATGAGTTATATACACGCTATTGATAGCAGCTTCCTCTTCTTCGGTATTTCTTGTCCAGGGAATAGGAATCTCCCAATTAAGATGAGGTGTGGTCGGATCGCCGTATTCGTCTTCGGTAACTTTATAAATATCGTCGCCCGCGAAAGCCGGATCGGCAAGACGTTCGCGAATGATGGAGTCGCGCACCCAGAACACAAATTGCTTGTATTGCGAGTTAGTAATCTCGGCTTCATCCATCCAAAAATTATCTACCGATACACCACGAGTTGGAATACTCATTCCCCACAGTGAATCTATTTCGCCGGGCCCCATTTGGTAAGATCCACGCGTGATAAGCACCATATTGTACGGTGTGGGTTCATTCCAGACTTTCCCAACGGGAACACCCGTCAGTTCGCCGCCAACGCTGCTTCCGATACCTTTTCTTCCGCACGATATTACTGCTACTAAAAGTAGAATTGGAATGATTAACTTTCTCATTATTAATATTTAATATTTGACATTTCTTTACCGATAAAAAGTTTCCTTTTACAGTATTTGGGATATTAAAGTAATCGAATACTTTTATGCGGCATTGGCTTTTTTCTAAATAGGTCTATCGGAAACCGATACTTGATACTTATTTCGTGGCTTCCCTTACTCTCTTTTCCAATGCCTGATGTGTGCAAATCGTAAGCATATCCGAACTCAATTTCCTGAATAACTGCTCCTGCAAAAAAAGAATATCCTCTTTTACCGTTCCACGATGCGCCTGCCGAGTATTTCTTATTATACACCATTCGTAAAGCTGTTTGCAATCGGGTGTCGGTTAAGTCAGTCAGCACGAGAACCATCGGTTGTATTTCAAATAACGGATGAAAGGCGTGAATATTGCATCCGCCTATAAAATTATACGATATTGGAATTTTTGATAAAGTAGAGTCATTTGTTGTGCTGCCGGAGCTTGTAGGGTTATTCATCGAATAGAACTTTGGTTGATTGATGTGCATGACAGCTGCACCGATATAGTAATTTTTTGTTGTCCACGAAACTCCTGCGTTTAAGGCAATTCCTTTTTTATCAGTAGGATTGGCTTTAATTGTTTTGTGGTTGTTTTTCGTGGAATCGGCTGTTAAATGCGCAGAGGCGGCATCGAAGTTGAGTTCAAACCTTCCCGCTTGAAGACCGATATTGAGCATCCCTTTTCCGATTTTTTGTTTAAAAGTGTATTGTATTGCTAAGATATTATTTCGTTCGTTTCCAATTGAATTGTTATAGGTAAGTATTCCAACGCCGTGTCGCATTCCTAAAAGCTCAATGGGCATATCGGTTGAGAGAAAAATATGTTTGGGACTGTTTTCTATGCCCGTCCATTGATATTTGTAAATTCCTGCAACTTGAATTTTATCGATTTCGCCCGCAAACGAAGGGTTATAGTAAGACTTAGCCGTCCAGAATTGACTGAACGATGTCTCCCATTGCGCTTGCGTAGTTTTTATGCAAAGCAATAGGGTAACGCTTGTGAGAACGATTTTCAGTTTGGTCATTTACAACCTTAATAACTGAAAATCGGGCGAAAAATTGTGTGTCGGGGAGTAAAATAAATGAGTACGTTGTTTAACGTTCTGTTTTTTTCCACGCATCAATAATCATTTCTGCTGTAATATCGATACCGAAGAGCGAACTTTCGAGGGTTAGGTCGTAATTATTGAGATCTGCCCAAGCGCGTCCGGTGTACTCTTTGCTGTAATTCATTCGGTAATGATCTTTGTGTTGCAACTCTTTTTGAACATCGTTTGGGGAAATGTTGTATTCTTTGATGGCACGATTGATACGAAACTCCTTATCGGCATGGATGAAGATATTGAAGCAATTGGGGTGCCCTTTGAGGATGTAATCGGCGGCACGCCCCACAATCACACACGATTCTTTGGCGGCAATGTCGCGGATGACACGTGTTTGCACCATAAAAAGCAAATCTTGAGGCGGAATTGCTTCGTTCACATAAGCATAATTTTGTTTATAGAGTTTGTAGAGCAGTCCGTTGGTGATTTTCTGTTCGTGCTCTTTCACATATTCGGGTGTGAAGCCGCTCGCTTCGGCTGTCAGGTTTATAAGTTTACTGTCATAAAATGTCACGCCAAGCTTCTTTGCTATCAATTCGCCAATGGCGTGCCCGCCGCTACCGAATTGTCGTGAAATGGTTATTACGAAGTTGTCGGTAGTCATATATGGTTCTTTAACAAATATTTGCGTTGCTTTTGGCTCAATAATTGCATTGATAAACGTAAGTTTTTTCTGATAAAATTGCAAAATAAATCCCACTAAAAAGGCTGCAGCCAGCGTTCCTTCACGCACGCCGAAAAGTCCGCCCAAAAACAGAATCGAACTGACGAGAGAAAGGGCTACCAAGGAGGAGTCGAGCCCGATTTTCACTTTCCCAAAATCTTTTTTCAATGTCTCTACAAGTGCCATGCTCACACCTTCGGCAGGTAGCAGTGTAACGTTGGCTTTCACTTGCAGAAAAATTCCAAACGCGATAACAAAGCAACTGGCAATGGAAAACATCCATTGTATCACGTAATTGGTAGGAGTCCACGTTTCAATCAAAATCAAACTCAAATCTACAAAACCGCCAAAAACCATCACTGCCGGAATTTGCAGAAAGTGCAACAGCGTGAATTTCTTTTTGAGCAAAATCGCCTGTATGGCAAGAAATATTAGATTGAGCAGAATGGTGAACGTACCCACCGAAAGTTGTGGAAATATGTAATTATAGACGTATGGAACTGATGAAATGGGCGTTGTTCCCAAATTTGAACGAATAGAAAGCGCCACTCCGAAGGACATGATAAAGAGTCCTATGATTAAAATGAGTGCACGAATAGTGAGATTGTTTGTCTTCAATTTACTGTTAAAATGCAATGTTTCTAATAAAACGCAAAATTACTAATAAATCCACGGTAAAATCCGTTTTGCTTTTGAATTTTTCATTTCCTCTGGGAATTCCTTTTTGTAGCGTTCGTGGATTTTGAAAGCATGGGGTGCCAGATTGGTAAACGTCCACGCCAGCCCATCGCCACCACCGACACAGCTATCGAGCCACTACCCCGCAAGCGAAACGGGAAAATAAACGACCACAGCCCGCATCCACAAAATAGAGCGCGACAAAAACAATAACCGTAAGAATAGTCATAGAGAGAAGAAGAGGGTTGAAAGAAAGCATAGTAGCTGTTAACTTAAAGTTAGCCGTTACTTAACTTTATTCAATAATAGTAGTTTAAGAGATGATCTCTACTGACCAGCCACAATCATTATTTTGTCGAATTTATGGATTTGAAATTCTATGTTTATAACGAGATAAATCATGAATAGATTCCTCGAATTCGGTATAAATATGTGCTAAATTTTCCGTAAAGTCTTTTGATTTATCGATTTTGTAATACGCCAATAATCCTTCTATCGTCGTTGGTAAACGCTCCCCCTCGGCAATCTCTCTTAAAATTATGTATTCAAAATTGAAGGCGGCAATATTGTTATGGATCAATGTTCTTATAAAAACCTTGAAATCGTTATTCCAAAAGATTAATAGATTAGATTCAAAACAGTCTTTTAATTCGAAGAGACAGTTCCATGTTTCTTTAAAATTTGCATCAAAACTCAAAATAAGAGGACCTAAATCATTATTGTTTTGAAGTTTCCATTTTGTTAAATCTAATATATCGTTTCCTTGCTCCAGATCCCATGGTAAAACCGTTTGTGAATCATCATCTATATGAAAAATAGAAGGTGGAGGGTTAGTTATAAAAGATTCAGTTGTGGCTATGGTGTTGTTTTTTATGTAACAAGCATCTATATAATATGAAATTTCACTCTCATAAAATAAACTTGAAAAAGACACTGTCATATATTCAAAACGATTTCCAAAGTAAGTTTTAAAATCAATAGGATTCTTATAACTTCCTTTTAAAAGCTTCTCCTGTATCGCTTTTTCATAGTCGGGTTTAAGATGAAAACCTTTGTTTTTTATCATTTTATAATATTGTTCAATGATAAATTCGGACTTTATTGCGATAAACTTATGAAATTTGTAATCATTTGTTTTTTCAGGATGTGGTGATGTCGTTTCTATTTTGATAACTGATGGAGACACGTCGTCTGTGCTTGTCGCTTTTGGTGTTATTTTAATAATTGCAACAATTGCTAAAACGATAAGAAGTATAATTAACCACATATTATTAAAATTTTGTTTTCTATCTTACTACTGATTTCAACATTTTCATCCATTAAAAACATCAGAACTTTCCCGTTTTTAAAAAATTAGTTGTCAAAGCTATTGTTCTTGCTTTCTGCAAAATCGTAATATGACTACTTTTTACTGTTGCAAAATCTTTTTCTGTTCCCAGTTTTGTTTCTTCCAGTCTTATTTCTCCGTCATTATCTTCGCCTATAAACGGATTATAACCGTATTTGTTGCCACGTATTCCTGCAATAGTTCCTACTTCTGCCGAAAAAATTAAAGGAAGTTTTCTGGCTAAAGAGTCTTCATCATTTTTTACGTCTCGCAGATTTACACCAATTAGAAAACGAAAAAATGCGTGCTTATACATATAATTACCCGCTATTGTGCCTTGGTTAGGTGGCGCAATCATGACAATTCTATGAATGTTGGGGAAATTTGTGTCGTTAAGAGAATGTTTAAGCATGGCGCGTAGTACCAGTCCGCCAAGAGAATGAGTTATAAATGATATTTGTAGATGGTGCTCTTTCTTTATGTGGTTGTATAAATTTTCTCCTACATCTAAAATGCGCTCTTTTCTACTTTTATAAGAGAAGATTGATGCTTCATAGCCTTTTTTTTCTAAAGCTTTTCTCATTTTTACATATTCATAAGCACCGCCAAGTACTCCGTGAATAATGTAAACTTTATGCTTTTTCTCCATAAGTAGAATTTCGTTTTTTATTCTTTTTGTTTTATTTCTTCAAATTCAACATCAATGGCATCTGTTTTTTCAAAACTTTTCTTCTGATAATCGAGAATCCGATCTTCCTGAGTTTCGGGTTCTTTGGGTTGCTGCTGTTCATGACGGCTATAGGGACTGGCTTGTGACCTTCGTTTCGTTCCAAAAAGAATGCGCCCCAAGAAGCTAATTGCCATATAAATAACAGCAAATATTAGTAAGACTTTAAATAGAAACCCCATTTTTTAAATTCATTTAGTTCAAAAAATATCTGTAAAGATAATAGGAATAATTAAATGTGTTTTAATGCTTTGAGAAAATTAACGAATGGATTTTTTCTTTTTCAACGTTGCTATAGAAATGGCAATGTACCCCAAAATTCCCCAAGCAATACCTATAATTTTCCACAGCAAAACAAATACAATCATCAAAACAATAAGCAATAATTGTTTTTCGTTTCCTTTGAGTTTCAAGTTTTTTATTTTGAGCGAAAACATGGGGATTTCTGAAACCATCAATAACGAAAGAATCAGAATAAAACCGATTGTCAGGTAGAGATAAAACTCGTTTATGTTTGATAATAAGTGTGTTCCGTAAACATACGTTATCCAGAATAATCCGTTTGCAGGAGTAGGTAATCCGAGAAAAGAAGTAGTTTGGCGGGTATCGATATTGAATTTGGCTAATCGATATGCCGAAAAAACGGAGATGAGAAAAGCCGAATAGGGAATAATCTCTTTTGCCGGCAGTAAAAAATCGGGATAAAGCGTGAATTGTTTCAGCATCACAAAAACTGCTGCTGCCGGTGCCACACCGAAACTAACCACATCGGCAAGCGAATCGAGCTCTACGCCCAACTTGGAGGAAACTCCCAATGCACGCGCAGCAAACCCATCGAAAAAGTCGAAAATCGCCGCAACTATTACCCAAATTACTACTGCCAAAAAGTTTCCGTTGAAAGCCATTACAATGGCAATGCAACCCGAAAATAAATTCAGTAGTGTGATTATATTAGGAATCTGTTTTTTCATGTTCGTCTGATTTTTGTGGTAACCGTGCCAGCAATGTTTCGTTGGCGCGAACTTCATCGCCTATTTGAACCAAAATATCGCTGTCAAGGGGTAAGAAAACATCCATTCTGGAACCTAATTTAATAAAACCCAACCGATCTCCGATATGATAACTTTCGCCTTCTTTTACGTAGGTAACTATTCGGCGTGCAATCGCACCGGCAATTTGTCGCGTAAGCACTCGATGTCCGTCGGGTGTTTCAATAACAATATTGCTACGCTCATTTTCGTGACTCGATTTAGGTAAATATGCCGCATGGAAATTTCCTTTTTCATGTGAATAATGAACAACTTGTCCTGTTACGGGCATCCAATTGGCATGAGCATTGAAAAACGACATGAAAATGGAAACCTGTATTCGCTCTTCGTTGAAGAATCTTTTTTCAAAAACTTTCTCAATCACTACCACTTTCCCATCGGTAGGCGCATTCACATAATTCAGTAAATCACCTTCATAAACACGACTCGGTTTTTTGAAAAAATTTATCATCAGAGCAAAAACGACAATCGAGATAAACAGAACGATAAAAGAGAATACGTTTTCGGGAAAAAAATAGAATATTAATCCGTTTAGCAGTGCCGCAATAATTGTTGTGATAAGCAGCGTTTTTCTCCCTTCTTTGTGAATGAACATGATGTGAATTTTTTAAATTGAATCGGTTTTGAAATATTTGTTTTGAAAAGTTGAATCAATTGGCTGTCCGGCTTCCATATTATTATTGATAGCACCGGAACTTTCAACTTGTTTTCTGTATTTCTCCGGAATATACTCCTCCCACACTTCCTTATTTAAATAGGGAACTATGGCGGGAACAACTACACGAACTCTTTCGTAAAAAAACGATTTTTGTTTTATATCGGGTTTAATAATCTTTTCTCCCGAGTCGAGCATAAGAGTAAGATTTAGTAAGATACTAAGCACTACAACAACCGTTCCTACAGAAACTACACTTCCTAAAATTCGATTGATAATGTTGAGATTTACCGATTCGAATATTTTTTGTATTAGAAAGCCGATTATTCCAAGAACAATTGCAATTACTAAAAAAGCAGCAATATATGAAAGTACATTGGCTAATTGTGGTGATACATCTATCAATTTTTGCAGCTCGGGCAGAATTTTTACTGCCAATTGCCCGCCGAAAATTGCTGCAAGAATTACAGTTGCCAGTCCAACCAACATCATAACCAATCCTTTCCGATATCCGTTTACAAACGCGATAAGCAGAAAAATAAGTATTATGAGATCAAACCAGTTTAGCATAATCAGTCGATATTTATTTTTTGAGCTTCAATGTTTTTTTTCAGAAATAACGATGCCAAATCTACAAACTTTTCGGGAAAATCGGTAGTAAAATATTTCACTACACTATTTTTGGAGCATTTTATTTCTATTTCGGGATGACGATGCAGATAATCTTTTAAACTTTCGGCCACATATTTTCCTTGCGAAATAACTTGAATACTTTTGGGTAAGAATTGTTCTATCTTGCTAATTAATAGCGGGTAATGTGTGCACCCGAGGATAATGGTGTCAATTTGATCGTCTTTTTTTAAGAGATTGTCAATGTGTTGCTTTACAAAATAATCGGCACCGGGTTTATCAAACTCATTGTTTTCCACCAGTGGAACCCACATTGGACATGCTTCACTCGATACTTTCAGATGCGGATGTAATTTGGCAATTTCTATTTCGTACGATTGAGATTTTACAGTTCCCGATGTTCCAAACACACCAACATGACCGGTTTTTGTGAAATCTGCAACGGACTCAACTGTTGGGCGAATAACACCCAGTACTCTTTTCGACGAATCAATTTGAGGTAAATCTATTTGTTGAATATTTCGTAATGCCTTTGCCGATGCCGTATTGCAAGCCAATATTACCAAATGGCAATTTTGTTCGAAAAACCATTTGACGGCATCCTTTGTAAATTCGTAAACAATTTCAAAAGAACGGTTTCCGTAAGGTGCACGGGCATTATCACCCAAATAAATATAGTCGTATTGTGGTAGCAACGATTTTATTTCGGATAACACGGTAAGCCCACCGTATCCGGAATCGAAAATGCCGATGGGCGATTTTTGCTTTTCAGTATCGTTTATCACACGTTGTGTTGATAATAAGTTTATTTGGCTCTTAATTTCGCTCTTACTAATGGGTTTGCATCAACTGCCGATGGCGTTACAAAAGCAACTCCCGGGTTGGCGAGATCGTAAATAACCGTATAGTTTTGTTCAATTCCTACCTGACGAATGGCATCGGAGATTTGTTTTTTTAGTGGTTCAAGCATTATTTTTTCTTGTTGCTCAATATCTTTTTGTGCCAATTGCATAAATTGTTGCATTTTATTTTCCAATTCGGTCAATTCCTGCATTCTGCGCAATTTAATGTTTTCCGCCAATGAACCTTGATACGTGATATAATCGGAATATTTTTTGTTGTACTCGTTTTGCATCAGTTCGAGTTCTTTCTTATAGTTCTCGCTCAACGCGATAAGCTTTTGTGTGGCAACTTCCTTTGCAGGAATAGCATTCAATAAATCGGTTGTATTTACATAAGCAACAGTTACTTGTGTGATTTGAGCGGAAACAGCAGTGCTTATCACAAAAAATAGGACACTCAAGCTTATCAACTTTACTCTGTTCATAAATAACTATTTTTTAGTGGTTGACTTTTGATGTTTTATGTAAACAAACGGTGTGTAGTACCGTTTTTATGTTTACCGTTGCCAATTGTAATTTTCTCCTTGTGTGTTTTAGCCGCATCCCGTTTTGGGAAACAGGATGCGGCTAAGTAAAGGAAATAAAATTACAATGTCAACTGGTTAATTATATGTCACGGTAGAGACGTGGCATGCCGCGTCTCTACAGAGTTTTCTTCACTTCAATTTGTTCGTAAGCTTCAATAACGTCACCTACTTTTATGTCGTTGAAGTTTTTGATGCTAATACCGCACTCGTATCCCGATGCAACTTCACGAACATCTTCCTTGAACCGTTTTAACGAATCCAATTCGCCGGTAAAGATAACAATTCCATCCCGAATAAGACGAATTTTATTGGTGCGTTTTATTTTTCCGTCACGCACCATCGATCCGGCAATGGTTCCTACTTTCGTGATTTTGAACACGTCAAGTACTTCAACGTTTGCCGTAATTTCTTCTTTAATATCGGGCAAGAGCATACCTTCCATAGCGGCTTTCACTTCTTCAATAGCATCGTAAATAATGGAGTACAAACGAATATCGATACCTTGTTTCTCAGCTTCACGTCTTGCGCTAAGTGATGGGCGAACCTGAAATCCGATAATAACTCCGTCGGATGCTGCCGCAAGCGTAACGTCTGATTCCGAAATTTGGCCTACGGCTTTGTGAATAACGTTTACCTGAATTTCTTCGGTTGACAAGCGGATAAGCGAGTCGGAAAGTGCTTCTACCGATCCGTCAACGTCACCTTTCACGATAATATTCAACTGCTGGAAGTTTCCGATAGCTATGCGGCGACCAATATCGTCGAGCGTAAGCATTTTCTGCGTACGTAGCGATTGTTCGCGTTGTAGTTGCTCGCGACGAGCGGCAACATTACGTGCATCTTGATCGCTATCCATAACATTAAAAGTATCACCTGCTTGTGGCGCACCGTTCAATCCGAGAACAAGTGCGGGTGCCGATGGACCTGCTTCATCAATTTTCTGATTTCGTTCGTTGAACATGGCTTTCACGCGTCCGTAAAACGAACCTGCCAGCAGGACATCTCCTTGCTTGAGTGTTCCGTTTTCAACCAAAACGGTTGCTATGTAACCACGTCCTTTATCGAGTGACGATTCCACAATGGAGCCTGCTGCTTTTTTGTTGGGATTGGCTTTAAGATCCAGTAAATCGGCTTCAAGCAAGACTTTTTCGAGTAGCTCTTTGATACCGGTTCCTTTTTTCGCAGAAATATCTTGCGACTGATATTTTCCGCCCCAATCTTCTACCAGATAATTCATTTCGGCAAGGCGCTCTTTTATCTTTTCGGGGTTGGCGCTGGGTTTATCTACTTTATTAATTGCAAATACAATGGGAACTCCCGCTGCACCGGCGTGATTGATAGCTTCAACGGTTTGCGGCATCACATTGTCGTCGGCTGCAACTATAATAATAGCTACGTCCGTAACTTGTGCTCCGCGAGCACGCATAGCGGTAAATGCTTCGTGACCGGGTGTGTCTAAGAATGTAATTTTTCTGCCGTCAGGCAATTTCACGTTGTAAGCACCAATGTGCTGCGTGATTCCTCCGGCTTCGCCTTCAATAACGTTGGTGTTGCGGATGCTGTCGAGTAATGATGTTTTACCGTGGTCAACGTGTCCCATAACGGTAACGATGGGTGGGCGTGGCAACAAGTCTTCCGGATTGTCTTCTTCTTCGGCAATGGCCTCAATAACATCGGCGCTCACGAATTTGGTTTTGTAACCAAATTCATCTGCTACAATGTTGATGGTTTCCGCATCCAAACGCTGGTTGATAGCAACCATTACACCAAGGTTCATACACGTGGCAATAACGCTGGTTACGGGAACATTCATCATATTTGCCAAATCGTTTGCCGTAACAAACTCGGTGAGTTGCAATATTTTGCTGTCACGTTCCTGCTGCTTGATTTCTTCTTGTTGTCGCTGTGAAACGGCTTCACGTTTTTCGCGACGATATCTTGCTCCGCCTTTTCCACCGCGTTTTTCGGTCAATCGGGCGAGTGTTTCTTTAATTTGTTTTTGAACGTCTTCTTCGCTTACTTCGGATTTTATCGGCTTTCTGAGAACTTTTCTGTCACGGCGCGTATTTTCTCCGTGAGCACCTGCTTTCTCTATGTTGACTTTACCTTTATCGATACGTTTGCGTTTTTTTCTTTTGCTGTCTTCGTCGGTAGCATCGATTACTGTTTTTTTCTTCTCTTTCTCTTCAATCGACTCCTTTTTTAAGTTTTTAACGGCTTCTTCTTTTGCTTTTTTAGCATTCTGCTCTTTTTCACGTTCCAAACGTTCTTTTTTGCGTTGTGTTCTCGATTTTCGAGGTGGGCGGGTTCTGTCGTTTATTGATTCCAAATCAATAGACCCTTTAACCACGATGTTTGGCTCTTTTAACTCTTTATGAATACGAAATACTTCGCCCGAGCCTGAATCTTTGTCAGGAAGATCTGTATCTTCTTTTACCTCTATTTCTTCATCTTGGCTTGGATAATCCTCTTTTTCTTCTTGCTCTTCG
>JAUNUM010000053.1 GCA_030538215.1 Bacteroidia bacterium | reverse complement strand
ACTTGCAGCCAATACAAAGCTCTGTCGAAATCTAAAGTGATAGTAGCAGGATTTGTGTTCGGGTTGTAAGAACCGATCCTTTCAATATACTTTCCATCACGTGGAGCTCTGCTATCTGCAACGATAATCTGGTAGAATGCGTAATTTTTACGACCTCTTCTTTGTAAACGCAGTTTTGTTGCCATTTAGAGTAATTTTAATTAATTAAGTTTATTGTTTTTGTATTTGAGGGTGCAAAGATAGTGATTTTTTTGATAATTAATATAATATACGGAGAAAAAATATTTTATGAGTATTGCGTAGAGTTTGATTGAAGAGGTGCAGATGTGCTATGTTGCGCTTCTACCTGCTTTCCAAATACTTTATTAATGCTTCGCTACGGCCTTTTTCGTATTTTAATTTTTCAATATCAAGTAAAAGCGTAGAGAGCTCAAAAGATTGAACAATAGCTTTTTTTGCAATTTCAGGCAGAGTAATTACAGTTGTTTTACTCCCAATAAAACTCAGAATTATAGACTCTTCTTTAAACGTGTAAATAAATTTGGCTACGCCATTATCGTTGTTTCCTGAGAAACGAACAATTTCGTAAGTGCTGTTGAGTGTCCTGAACCGATAATTTAATCCGTCGGTAGTAACGGACAGCGATTCTGCAAAGGAGCCGTCTTTGGTAGCTACTTTTATTCGATTGTGTTGTAGTGTATTACCCGAAAAAACGCTTTCGATATACATTTGTCCTTTTTCGTTCACGGCCGAACGAAGTCCATTTTGATTAAAAGATGTATTAAGTGGATATATTTTTGGAACATAATCACCAAACTCTTGATATTGTGGATCTCGCACATAGGTGAAACTATTCAGCATTTTGTTGATAATTTGATTGTTAACCGTAAGTATTGAGTCGCAATACACAATATTTCGACGGTTTTCTGCCATACGAACTTGTTGCATCAATTCAAAACCTTTATTTATTTCGTCAAACGATTGTGGAAAAAGTTCCTTTATGCTATCGATCTTGAGTTTTGCTAACGCATAATTGCCATCAATTAACGCCGACTCGGCTTCTATAAGATATGTTTTGGCATTTTTGGATTTTTCCGAACAAGAAATAAACAATGCAAAAATGCCAATAATCGGCAATAAAAAATAATTATTAGTTAATTGCTCGAAGAATGATTTAATTGATATAGCTACTTTCATAATCTCAACGCAAAATTAAGAAATAAATTTCAACGTTAAAATGGTTTTCACGTTCATTTATTGTAATTTTGTAAATTGTAACAGAAAATCAAGAATTATGGATATATCTCAAACAGAGATACAAACGTATTTAGATACCCCGATTTTTAGGTTAATTTCTGATGCAGCCGATGAAATGCAACTTGATTGCTATGTTATTGGCGGCTACGTGCGTGATTTTTTTCTTTATCGTCCATCAAAAGATATCGATATTGTTGCCATTGGCAAAGGAATTGATTTAGCGGAATCTGTCGCGAAAAAACTGGGAAGACATACCAAAATAAGTGTTTTCAAGAACTTTGGCACAGCACAATTAAAATATAAGGATTACGAAATCGAATTTGTAGGTGCTCGAAAAGAATCGTACACCCACGATTCCCGAAAACCCATTGTTGAAGACGGTACGTTGGAAGACGACCAAAAACGCCGCGATTTTACCATCAACGCCATGGCATTCTGCCTAAATAAAAATCGGTTTGGTGAACTTTTAGATCCTTTTGGTGGAATTCAGGATTTGGAAAATCTTGTCATCCGCACACCGCTCGATCCCGATGTCACTTTTAGCGACGATCCCTTGCGCATGATGCGCGCAATTAGGTTTGCTTCACAATTAGGTTTCGATATTTATCCCGAAACATTTGACGCTATTTCTCGAAATAAGGAGCGTATAAAAATCATCTCGAAAGAGCGTATTGTGGACGAACTGAATAAAATTGTTCTTTCGCCAAAACCGTCTGTCGGCTTTGTTTTGCTGGAAAAAACAGAACTGTTGGAACTGATTTTTCCCGAATTTGTGGCGCTTAAAGGTGCCGAAACCAAAGAGGGAATAGGACACAAAGACAACTTTTATCATACGCTTGCTGTTCTTGATAATATTTCGCAAAATACTGATAACCTTTGGTTGCGTTGGTCGGCAATTTTGCACGATATTGCCAAGCCCGTAACCAAGCGTTGGGATCCAAAATTGGGTTGGACATTTCATAACCACAACTATGTTGGTGAAAAAATGGTGCCCAAAATCTTCAATCGCATGAAAATGCCGTTGAACGAAAAAATGAAATACACGCAAAAAATGGTGTCGATGCATATGCGTCCGATGCAATTGGTTGAGGACGAGGTTACTGATTCTGCCGTTCGTCGTTTATTATTTGATGCCGGTGATGATATAGACGATTTAATGATTCTTTGTGAAGCAGACATTACATCGAAAAATCCGGAGAAAGTTCGCCGTCATTTACGAAATTTTAAAATCGTGCGCCAAAAGCTGACGGAAATTGAAGAAAAAGATCGTGTGCGTAATTTTCAACCGCCTATTGATGGAAATGAAATCATGGAAATATTCGGCTTAGGGCAGAGTAGGGAAGTGGGCGAACTGAAATCGCATATAAAAGAAGCAATTCTTGAAGGTGAAATTCCCAACGAACGCGATGCCGCTTACAATTATTTAATTAAGAAAGCAAAAGAAATGGGTTTAAAATCAATCAAATAAAACAATATATAGATTTATGGAAGTAAGTTCATCTTTTTGGATAGGTTTTATCATTCTTGTGGTAGTTTTACTATCTCTTGATATGTTTGTTTTTAACAAGAAAGGCACGGTTATTAATGTGAAAAAAGCACTGTGGCTTAGTTTGTTTTGGATTTCGCTCGCCATGCTTTTCAACGTGGGTGTTTATTTTGTTTTCGGTAAAGAAAGAGCGCTTGAGTTTTTCACGGCCTATCTTATTGAAGAATCTCTGAGTGTTGATAATTTGTTTGTTTTCATTATTATTTTCACCACTTTCAGAATTAAGCCCGAACATCAGCATAGCGTATTGTTTTGGGGAATTTTAGGAGCCATAGTCTTTCGTGCAATTTTTATTTTTGCAGGCGTTGCATTAATTGAGCGATTTGCTTGGATTATGTATGTCTTTGGTGCATTTTTGTTGTTTACCGGTGCAAAAATGATAGCTGATGAGTTTAAGGAAATTGATCAAGAAAAGGAAAAAGAAAACCAAGATCCAAATAATAATTGGTTGGTGAAAACTTTTCGAAAGTTTATGCCCGTTACCGATGATATGTCGAAGCCTATATTTTTTAAGAAAATCAATAAAAGATTATATGCAACTCCATTCTTTTTAGCGTTGCTGGTAATTGAATTTACCGATTTGATTTTTGCTATCGACTCCATTCCCGCCGTACTTTCGGTTTCAACCAACACTTTTATTATTTATACATCCAATATTTTTGCTATTCTGGGTCTTCGCTCGCTTTATTTTGCGTTGCGAGGTATCATGGATTTGTTTTATTATCTGAAATACGCCCTGAGTGGAATTTTGGTTTTCATCGGCTTTAAAATGATTCTCAATCATTATGCGCACACAGCGGCATGGGATTTTCATATTTCAAACATGACGTCGTTGCTTGTTATTGCATCGTTTCTGATAATCTCTATTATTGCCTCTATTGCCCGAAGCCGCTCTGCGAAACACGTTGTAATAAAGCAACCTGTAACGGTACAAGAGGTTATTGATAAAGTAGATTATGAAAATGAGATTTTAGAAAATTAATCTTTCTTGTTGATAATTACTGAGGTAAATTTCCGACTTTCACAATATTTTTGTTACTTTGCATCCAATTTGGGAAAAACTTTTTTATTGAAAACTATCGGGCATTTCTTGATGTAACCCATTTTTATGTCGAAAAAGAAAAAGATATCCACTGCGCGATTTATAAATGCAAAAATTACATCCACCATTAGCATTACGTTAGTGTTGGTTTTGCTTGGCTTTACCATACTTATTCTGTTTATGGGTAATGGGTTGTCGAATTTTGTAAAAGAAAATATGAGTTTCAGCGTGATGCTCGACAATGATGTTACCGATGCGGAAATTCAGCGTTTGAGGAAAAATTTGGATGCTCAACCATTTGTTAAATCATCTCGATTTATCAGTAAAACTGAAGCAAAAGAGTTATTAATCAAAGATTTGGGTGAAGATCCCGAAGAACTGCTCGGATATAATCCGGCGCAGGATGCGATTGAGATTTATTTACATTCGGAATATGCTAATAATGACAGTATTACCATTGTCAGTCAGAAAATTAAACAACAAAGCAATGTTCGTGACTTACTCTATCAGCAGGAAGCTCTTGATCTGATTAACGACAACTTATCGAAAGTAACAATGATATTGTTGATTTTAGCAGCCGTCTTGTTGTTTATTTCGTTCACGTTGATTAGGAATACAATTCGGTTAAGTGTTTACTCCAAGCGGTTTATTATCAATACAATGAAGCTCGTTGGTGCTAACGGAAATTTTATCCGCAAGCCGTTTATCCGAAATAATATTTTTACTGGAATTCTTGCGGGAATTTTAGCAAATGGAATTATTTTTCTCATTCTTTTGTATTTCAACAGAGAATATGCCGAGATGCAATCCATCATAGATGTAACGGATTTACTCATTATTTTTGTTATTGTAATTTTGCTTGGAATTCTTATTTCCACCGTTGTAACTTACTTTGCTGTAAATCGTTACTTGAAAATGAGAACTGAAAACTTGTATTACATCTAAAAATGGTATTCAATGGTTATTCAATTGTAATTCATTAGCAATTTGTTGTGGCGATGAACTATTCAACAACACAACTAATACGCGAAGCGAATTGCGGTGAAGCCAAATTACAACTAACTCTATCATATTGAATTATTCAACAAATTCTTATAGTTATGTCTCACAAAAATCTTGCTTTCCACAAAATAAACTTTATTATTTGTGGCGTTGCAGTTCTTATTATCATCGTGGGTTTTCTGCTGATGAGTGGTTCTGCAACAACCTTTGAAGGCTTTGAACCCGATATTTTTAGTGCGCGACGAATTAAAGTGGCACCAATGGTTTCTTTGTTCGGTTTCGTACTGATGATCTTCGGAATTCTGTATCCGGCAAAGGACAAGAAAAAAGAAGAAGTAAAATAAATCCCGAATCATTAGATGAGTATTCTAGAAGCAATTATTATTGCTATTGTAGAAGGATTGACCGAATTCTTGCCCGTTTCGTCAACCGGTCATATGATTATAACGCAAACGATATTGGGTGTCGAAAGCACCGATTTTGTAAAAGCATTTACGGTAATCATTCAATTTGGAGCTATTTTATCGGTAGTATTTCTATATTGGAAACGTTTTTTTCGATTAAATCCGATCATAATTTTCGATAAAACGGCGGTTGAAGGAATGAACTTCACACAAAAATGGTGGACATATTTAAAACGATTTTTGCATAAATTCGACTTTTACTGGAAGCTGTTTATCGCAGTTGTTCCGGCAGGAGTATTGGGATTGATTTTTGGTGATTTGATTGACTCGTTGCTCGAAAACGTTTTTGTGGTAAGCGTGATGCTGGTAATTGGTGGTATCGTTATGCTTTTTGTAGATAAATGGTTCAATAAACCGATTGAAAACCAATCGATTTCATGGCAACGAGCGTTAAAAATCGGATTTTTCCAATGTATTGCCATGATTCCCGGCGTTTCTCGATCCATGGCTACCATTGTGGGCGGTATGAGCTCGAAATTAGATCGGAAAAATGCTGCCGAATTTTCATTTTTTCTTGCTGTTCCCACCATGGCTGCTGCAGCCGGATATAAGCTTTATAAGTTGATGAAAGATCCCATAAGTGCAACTATGTTACAGGGTAATATTGGGGTATTGATTATAGGAAATATCGTTGCTTTTGTTGTTGCTATTGTCGCTATTAAATTTTTTATCGACTTTCTTACCAAACATGGATTTAAGGCGTTTGGTTGGTATAGAATTATTGTGGGTACTTTATTGATTGTATTACTTTTATCGGGAACAGTTTCAAACGTAGCTTAATGAATTTTATTGAAGGAGAGATTCTGCACATTGATAAGCCGTTGCATTGGACTTCGTTCCGATTGGTAAGAGTGGTGCGGGCGAAATTATGCCAGAAATTAAAAATAAAAAAATTAAAAGTGGGACACGCGGGAACGCTCGACCCACTGGCAACCGGTGTAATGACAATTTGTACCGGAAAGAAAACAAAAGAAATCGAACGGCTTCAAGCTCAAACTAAAGAATATATTGCCGAGATTAAATTGGGAGCAACAACTCCATCTTTCGATCTTGAAACGGAAATTGATGCCGAGTATTCCACCGAGCATATTACTCGTGAAAAAGTGGAAGATTGCCTAAAGAAATTTGTTGGCGAAATTGAGCAAGTTCCGCCTGTTTTTTCGGCAGTAAAGATCGATGGCAAAAGAGCTTATGAATTTGCCAGAAAAAATGAAGAGATTGAACTAAAACCAAAGATGTTGGTTATAGATAGTATTGAGTTGTTATTTTGCAATTTACCGGCTATAACTATCAAAGTTGTTTGTAGCAAAGGAACGTATATACGTGCCTTAGCACGCGATATTGGCGAAAGCCTGCAATCGGGTGCACATCTGCTCGCACTTACACGAACAAGGGTGGGAGATGTTTCGTTAAATAATTGCTTAAAAGTTGAAGAATTAGACGATTTTTTTAATCAAAATATAATATTGTAGAGACGTTGCATGCAACATCTAAAGAAAAGAGTATTCAGACAATAAAATTACACGAACTTATATATGAAACTTTCTCAGTTTAAATTTAACTTGCCGGATGAATTAATAGCTAAGCATCCGAGTAAACATCGCGATGAATCAAGGTTACTTGTAGTACATAAGGATTCCGACAAAATAGAACATCTTGTTTTTAAGGATATTCTTAATTATTTCGATGCTCGCGATTTCTTTATATTCAACGATACCAAGGTTTTTCCCGCCAGATTGTTCGGAAACAAAGAAAAAACCGGAGCTAAAATAGAAGTTTTTCTACTAAGAGAACTGAATCCTGCACAGCATTTGTGGGATGTTTTAGTGAATCCTGCTCGAAAAATAAGAATCGGGAATAAGTTGTATTTCGGTGAAAATGAAGAGCTCGTAGCCGAAGTAATTGACAACACCACCTCGCGTGGGCGTACGCTTCGCTTTCTTTACGATGGACCATATGAAGAATTTAAAGATTTGCTTTATTCCATTGGCGAAACGCCCATTCCTGAGTATTTGGAGCGATCGGCTGAGCCTGAAGACGCTGATCGGTATCAAAATATATTTGCCTGTAACGAAGGAGCTGTTGTTGTGCCGGCAGCCGGTTTACACTTCAGCCGTGAATTGATAAAGCGTATGGAGATAAAGAATATTGATTACGGTTTTCTTACGCTTCATCACGGTTTGGGAGCATACCGTGATATTGATGTGGAAGATCTGACCAAACACAAAATAGACTCGGAAGAGATGATTATTACGCAGGAATTGTGTGATAAGGTGAATACGGCAAAAGACAACGGACACAAAATTTGTGCGGTGGGTACATCGGTTTTGCGTGCCATCGAAACTACAATAAGCACAGACGGACACATTAAGCCTCGCGAAGGCTGGACGAACAAATTTATTTTCCCGCCTTACGATTTCACTATGCCCGACGCGTTGGTTTCCAACTTTCATTTGCCATATTCTACGCTTTTGATGGTAACAACTGCTTTTGGCGGATACGAAAGAATTATGGATGTTTATCAGACAGCCATTAAGGAAAAATATGAGTTTGGCGCATACGGTGATGCCATGTTGATTATATAATTGAAATGGAAAAACGTCGAATTTTTTTGGGATTGGGTTCCAATTTAGGCGACAAGCAAAAAAATATCGAGCGTGCCTATAAACAAATAAAAAAGCGGATTGGAAAGATTGTTTCCAAATCCGCTTTTTATGTATCTGAACCGGAAGGTTTTGATTCGGAGAATGAGTTTGTGAATTCAGCTTGCGAAGTGCTCACAACGATAAGTCCAGCTGAAGTGCTGCAAGAAACTCAAAAAATTGAACAAACCATAGGCAGAACAAATAAATCTCAGAATAATGAATATGCTGATCGCATTATCGATATTGATATTTTGATGTATGACAACCTTATCATTGAAGAATCTAATCTAATTATCCCACATCCTCGATTTCATTTTCGCAATTTTGTGTTAATTCCTTTTGTGGAAATATCGCCCAATACCGTTCATCCGGTTCTTGATAAAAGTATTTTGCAGTTGAAAAATGAATTAGAAAATAGTACGAAATAGTATTTTTCGGGAAGTGTAAGCGGTTAATCGGATAATGAAAAAGCTCTTGGAAAATCTGCCAAGAGCTTTTTTTCGTTGAGCCACAAGCGAGACTCGAACTCGCGACCGACGCGTTACGAATGCGTTACTCTACCAACTGAGCTATTGTGGCGAAGTTTCGGGATGTAAAATTATAAAAAATAACCGAAATTAAATTCGATAATCTCAATTTTTATCGTGTAACTTATGGGGGTAAAAACAAAAAGTACATAATCCCTATTTCAATGATGTAACTAAATTGACTGATTAATAGGTGAATAACACGCTGAATCCAGCGCGCGCCGAAAAAATGTTTTGTACATGGAGGCTTAATTGGGTTTAATTTCGGTTTAATTTTTGAGGCAATTTGCGTGCGATTGTGAGCTACTGGTTTAAATTGCACCCGATAAAGACGGGGAAAACGCACTGGAACGCCTATAAATACTAAAGCAATAAAAAACGGGCTGCATTGCAACCCGTTTTAACGTAAAATATACTTTGATGGTTATAATTTGAGTTTGTTCAAATTTTATAACTTCTTTATTTTGCCTGTAATTCTTTCTTCTTTTGTTGACGTGTCATGATAGAGTATGCCACGGGTGAAGCAACAAACAAACTTGTTACGGTTCCTACAACCACACCAATTAACATAGCAAATACGAAACTTCTTACGGCATCGCCACCTAAGAATAGGATACAGAAGATTACCAAAATCGTACTCAAACCGGTGTTGATGGTACGTGCCAACACGGCGTTCATCGAGTCGTTGAACAGCGCACGTAATTCACGTTTCGGATACAATTGATGCACTTCACGGAAACGGTCGAATACTACCACCTTGTCGTTAATAGAATATCCTACAATAGTTAGAATTGCCGCCACGAATATTTGGTCAATCTCCATTGAGAAAGGCATCACTTTCCACAACAGCGAATAGAGTCCGATTACGGCAAAAGTATCAATAGCAAGCGCTGCAACAGTTCCCACCGAGAAAGCCCAGTTGCGGAATCGGGCAAAAATATAAATACCCATACAGATAAGTGCTATCGTTAGCGAAATAAATGCGTTTCGCATTGTGTCTTCGGCAACACTCGGACCCACTTTTTGCGAACTTTGAATGTGATCGTCGATGGTATTTCCCGGAGTAATGTAATCTTTTAAACCTTGACCTAACAATACAATCAACTCGTCTTCCACAGTTGCGCTTTCCGAATCAATCATATAGTTAGTGGAAACTCTCACTTGGTTGCTTGAGCCAATGGTAATAACTTGCACCGATTCTCCCAAAACAGGTTGCAATGCTTCTTCAATATCTCCCGTTTTTACCGGCTGATCAAATCTCACAATATAGTTGCGTCCACCCGTAAAGTCAATACCTGCATTTAATTTCAAAATAAATAATGAAGCTATGCTGACAATACCAAAAATGACAATTGCCATAATAACTCTCTTGCTGCCTTTAATGAAATCAAAGGTGTATTCTCTAAAAATGGCTCTTGTGAATGAGGTATCGAAAGTGAGTTTTTGCCATCTTCCTTTTTCAAACTGAAATTCATACACCAAACGGGTTAAGAACACGGCAGTTAGGAACGATATAGCAATACCGATAATAAGTGTTACGGCAAATCCTTTGATGGGACCTGTGCCGAAAATTGCCAGAATGATACCGGTAATAATAGTTGTTAAGTTTGAGTCGAGAATAGCGGAGAAAGCATTTTTATATCCGTCTTCCAGCGCTTTTCTGAGTGATTTGCCTGCGGCAAGTTCTTCTTTAATGCGCTCATTGATAAGCACGTTAGCATCTACCGCCATAGCGAGAGACAAAATCATACCCGCAATACCCGGCAATGTGAGAACCGCCTGAAATGCCGCTAAAACTCCTAATGTGAAAAAGAAGTTGATAAGCAGTGCACCGTTAATAACCATGCCCGGAATGATTCCATAGAGCAAACAGGTAAAGATAAACAATACAATTAATGCGATTACAAACGAAATAAAACCGGCTTTAATAGCTTCTTGTCCAAGTGAAGGTCCTACAATATCTTCCTGAACGATGCGAACACCGGCTTTCATTTTGCCCGATTTCAATACGTTTTCCAAGTCACCGGCTTCTGATGCTGTAAATCGTCCGGTAATTTGTGAACTTCCTCCTTCAATTTTGTCGTTAACGTTAGGCGCGGAGTAAACATATCCATCAAGAACAATAGCGATAGATTTTCCTTTTTCAGCTCCTGTGATAGTAGCCCATCGGCTAGCGCCGGCAGAGTTCATTGTCATTCTCACTTCCCATGCTGAACCTTGTTGTCCTTGGTCGGCTTTTGCGCTGGTTACTACATCGCCTTCGAGAGCCGGGCCTCGTTTTGTTCCGTCGCCTTTCAGGGCGTATAATTCAAAATAAGTTTCATGTTGGTCGATAGGTTTAAATCCCCATTTGAAACGAACATCGGCAGGGAAAATATCTTTATATCGTTGGAGCAGATAATTTACTGCAGCCGTGTCGTTTTTAGCAGCTGTTCCAACTATTGGGCCACTGGCACCGCTCATAGCGAAATAGGGCTGAGCAAAATATTCGACAAAACTTTTATCTATTTCAATTTTTTCCTCTTCGGTATCTAACGAAGCTAACGCTAATGAATCAACCAATAAAGAGTCGGTTGTTGCAGTTACAACACTTGAGTCTGTTGCTGTTGCAGCAGCTCCGCGAACAGCTTGTGCATATTCTGTAGAACGAGTATTTATTTCGTTGAAATAAGTGCCGAGCTCGTTTACGTTATAGGTTTTCCAAAATTCCAAATTGGCACTTCCTTGCAACAGGTTACGTACACGCTCAGGTTCTGTAATACCAGGCATTTCGATAAGAATACGTTCTGCCTGATCGAGTTGTTGAATGTTGGGAGCAACTACACCAAATCGGTCAATACGAGTGCGAAGCACATTAAACGAGTTATCGGCAGCGCTTTTTACTTCTTGGCGAAGTACGTTTACCACCTGATCGTTTGTAGCCGTTGGACTTACCCGGTCGCTCATGGTAATACTGAAAATATTAGCCAATTTACCGGTGGGATTTATTTTTTCGAAGTTTTGTCGGAATAGAGAAATAAAATCGGATGATGTTCCTCTTCTATTTTGAAGGACTGTTTCTTGTAGCGCTTGGTTGAATTGTGAATCATCGGTGTTTGCCAATGCTCTAAGCACTTGGGCAACGTCCATTTCCACAACTACGTTCATACCGCCTTTCAGGTCGAGTCCTAATCCGATCTCTTTTTCACGAATTTGTTTTAACGTGTATCCTAAATAAACTTTCTCGGTAGAAAGCGAGTCCAGATACTGATTTTTTAATTCCAAGTCTCCTTTGGCATACGCGTCGGCTTTTTTGTTGTATTGTTGTCCCACTATCGTGAAAGACAGATAATACAAACAGATAAGCGTGAGTATGACAGCGAAAACTTTAATAAATCCTTTGTTTTGCATTTCAATATTACGTTTATTTTATGTGTATTAATTTATTCTTTTTTAGGTGTTTATTCAAAACTCTCTTCAAAAATAAAGGCATTTGAAATGCCTTACAATTTGAGCCTGCAAATATACACTTTTTTTGTCTTTTTAAGAACAATATCTTTGGATAATTTTTGTTTATTTGATGGAAAAAGAGATTTGTGCTGCTTTAAGAGCGAGATTTTGGGAGATTTGTCTCTCTAAGCGACAAAGTCGTGTGTGGATTGACGTAACAAACTCATACAATCGCACGGAGTGCGGCACATTCACCTGCCCAAAACAAATCACGGGATAACCGAAGTCATCCCGTGAAAAGAATTTTATATTTGCTAAAAGCTACTGACCAATAGCCAACAGCTAATTATTTTACAAATCCCCTGTTTTTCAACAAATAGATTGGATTGGGTTCTGCACCACGATATTTTTTATAAAGTGTCATCGGATTGTCTGAATTACCTTTTGACAACACGTTTTCGCGGAATGATGTAGCTGTTGCTTTGTCAAATACACCTTTTTCTGCAAAAGGTTGGAAAGCATCTGCATCCAATACCTCAGCCCACAGATAAGCGTAGTATCCGGCAGAATATCCACCGCTGAAAATGTGCGAGAAATAAGTGCTGCGGTAACGTGGAATAATTTCGTTGATAAGACCTATTTTCTCCATCGATTTCTTTTCGAAATCACGCACATCGAAAGTGCTCTTTTGATTTTGTGTGTGATAATCCATATCGAGTAGCGCGGCGGCTACAAACTCGGTAGTGATGAAGCCCATATTGAATTTAGAAGCGGCGTCTATTTTTGCGATTAATGAATCGGGAATTATTTCACCGGTCTGATAATGTTTTGCATAAAGCTTTAATACTTCGGGGTGGAATGCCCAATGCTCCATAATTTGCGACGGAAGTTCAACAAAGTCGCGCGAAACGCTCGTACCCGATACTCCTGCATAAGTTACGTTTGCCAACATTCCGTGCAACGCATGTCCGAACTCGTGGAAAAGAGTTTCCACTTCGTCAAGTGTAAGCAATGATGGAGTGGTTTCGGTTGGGCGTGTAAAATTGCCCACGTTGTAAATTAGCGGGCGAATGTTCTCGCCATTAAATACTTTCTGACCGCGGAAACTGCTCATCCATGCTCCTGCATTTTTACCGGCGCGCGGGAAATAATCGGTATAGAAAACCGAAATGTGAGACCCATCGGCATCCAACACTTCGTAAGCTTCAACTTCGGGATGATAAACCGGAACATTTTCCAACTTTTTGAAACTTAATCCATACAGGCGATTTGCTACTTCAAACACACCTTCGCGAACATTTTCCATTTTAAAATATGGCTTAACTTCTTCTTCGTTGAGCGCATATTTTTGTTCACGCAGTTTTTCGGTATAATACCACCAGTCCCAAGATTCAACCTTGAAGTTTCCACCTTCGGCATCAACCATAGCCTGCAGTTCGGCTGCCTCTTTTTTGGCTTGCGGCAGTGCATATTGCCAAACATCGTTGAGCAGTTTGTAAACGTTTGCCGGAGTTTTAGCCATATTCTCATCGAGAATAAAATCGGCATGCGTTTTATAACCAAGCATTTGTGCTTTTTCGATACGTAGGTTTACGATGTCGTTGATGATTTTCTTGTTGTCGTTTTCGTTATCGTTATCACCACGATTAAACATGGCTTTATACAATTTTTCTCTCAAATCGCGTTTTTCAGAATATTGCAAGAACGGTAACCAACTTGGTTTTTGCAGGCCAAAAACCCATTTTCCTTCTTGTCCGTTATTTTTTGCAGCTTCAGCAGCAGCTGCAATTACTCCTTCGGGAAGTCCCGAAAGATCTTCTTTGTTATCGATAACCATTTTATAATCATTGGTTTCTTTCAGTAAATTGTTGCCGAATCTAAGTGTGAGAGCCGAAAGATCTTTGTTGATCTCACGAAGTCTGTCTTTCTCGGCTTCACCTAACATACTGCCCGAACGAACAAATCCTTTGTAGTAATTGTCTAACAGACGATACTGTTCGGTAGTAAGATTCATGCCTGTGGTGTCATCGTGAAGGATTTTGATACGGGCAAATAATTTATCATTAAAGCTGATATTGTCTCTGTGTTCTGACAATAATGGTGATAACTCTTCTGCTAAGGCTTGAATAGAATCGTTGGTTTCAGCACCTTTTAATCCGTAGAAAACGCGCGAAACTCTGCTGAGTAACTGTCCGCTGTTATCCATAGCTGCGATGGTATTCTCAAACGTGGGTGCTTCAGGATTGTTGGCGATAGAATCAATTTCTTTGGCTTCGTCTTCTATGCCTTTTAAAAATGCAGGTTTGAAATCGCCAAAAGAAATTTTGTCAAAGGGCGGCATTCCGAATTGGGTGTCAAATTCGGTGTAAAAGATAGTTCCCGGTTCACCGGTAGGTTGTCCGGTTTTCGTGTTGTTGCAAGCAAGTAATGTCATAGCTGCTAACGTAATAAATAATAAATTTTTCATTCTAGTACTAATTAATTGTTATTTAAACGATTGTGGAAACCCACCGACGGGGTTTTCAGAAAATTAATGCAAAGTTATAACTTTTTGTTCAATAACTAAGGTTTTGAACGATAGTTTTATACAATAATCTATCGTTTTTCTTGATGCTTCTTGTCGAAGCAGAAAAATAATTTAAAAAAATAGCTCGAAAAATTTTGTTATTCAAAAAATATATGATACTTTTGTGATATCAAAACAATATCATATTAAATATTTTGATTATGGAGACAAAAGAATTCAATTTTAAAGGTTTTAGAGCAAACGGTTTTTTGATGCTTTTTCTACTATTAATTATTTTAGCAGGTAATGTGTGGCTTTATTTTCAGGGAGATTTGGGAATTATCATTGGCATTTTTGTGTCGATAATCTGGTTTATTCTATTGTTTGGTTTTGCTAAACTTGAGCCGAATGAAGCCATCGTAATGATTTTTTTCGGAAAATACAAAGGTGTGCTCAAAGAAACCGGATTCTTCTGGGTTAATCCGTTCATGACCAAGAAAAAACTTTCCATGCGTGCCAGAAATCTTAATGTAGAGCCGATAAAAGTAAACGACAAAGTGGGAAACCCTGTACTTATTGGTTTGGTGTTGGTTTGGAAACTGAAAGATACGTATAAAGCCATGTTCGAAATTGATGCGCAAACCATGGCGGCATCAAAACCGGGTAAAGATGGAACGGTTACTTATTCTGTGAGCAAACAAATGGATGCATTTGAGAATTTCGTAGCTGTACAAAGCGATGCTGCTTTACGGCAAGTAGCAGGACAGTATGCTTATGATAACAATGTGGTTGCGGACAATGAGCTTACACTTCGATCGGGTGGGGAAGAAATTAACGAAGATCTGCTCAAGGAACTCAACACCCGTTTAGATATGGCGGGGATCGAAATCGTAGAAGCGCGAATCAATTATTTGGCGTACGCTCCCGAAATTGCTGCCGTTATGCTTCGTCGCCAGCAGGCGGAAGCTATTATTTCAGCACGCGAAAAGATAGTTGAAGGAGCTGTTACTATGGTTAAAATGGCATTGGATCGTATCGAAGATGAGAGTATTGTAGAACTTGATGCCGATAAAAAAGCAGCCATGGTTAGCAACCTGCTCGTGGTGCTTTGTGCCGATGAAGCAGCTCAACCAGTACTGAATACGGGAACACTTTATCAGTAAGAAGTAAAGAAGTAGGAAGTTAGAAATTAGAATTTAATTCACTGTTGTAGAGACGCAATGCTTGCGTTTTAAAATAGAGAAATAATGAAAAAAGAAGCGATTGAATTTTACGAAGTGCAGCGTTTTCGCCAATGGTGGATGTGGGGAATAATACTATTTGCTAACGTAATTGTTTTATTTGCAATTTTTCAACAATATTTTTTAGATAATCAATTTGGAAACGGTTGGGCAAGTCCTGTTGAAATAATTTTAATCATTGTTGGCATTGCTTTTGCTAATTTTGTGTCATTGGGTTCAAAGCTGCACACATATATTAATAATGAAGGCATTTACGTGAAGTTTTTCCCGTTCCATTTCAGGTATAAATTTTACGATTGGAACAATCTGCAAGCAGTATATGTTAGAAAATATAGCGCTTTTAGAGAGTTTGGCGGTTGGGGATTTAGAGTAGTCACCATGAATGCTGACAGGGCTTATAATGTGTCGGGCAATATGGGTTTGCAACTTGTTCTGATGAACGGTAAAAAAGTGCTTATCGGGACAAAACAACCCAAACATTTGACTGATATTTTGACCAAGTTGGGGAAAATGAAAATTGAAAATGGTTAAAAAGGAAAAGATAACCAAGAATTTCGCATTGCGACTGGATTCGGATACGATGGAAGCGATCGAAAAATGGGCAGCCGACGAATTTCGTAGCGTCAACGGCCAAATTCAATGGATATTGGATCAGGCGTTGAAGAAAAGTGGGAGGTTGAAATAGCAATAATCTGTATTTAATTTTTGCAATTAATATAATAATCAATATCTTTGGCATAACTGTATGAAAGAAATTGAATTTATATCTTACTTAGATTTCCAAAAATTGAACCGATTAAGAGTAAGATTGGCTATAGATAACGGAAATGTGTTAGATGTAATGTACCAGTATGAAACATTTCTTCAAGATGAATGGATAGTAATTGTGAGATATGATTGTGCACATGGTTTTTTCCACCGAGATATAATGCTTCCAAACGGTGATAAAGAAAAGAAAGCAATTGAAATGGAGGATTTAAAAATTGCTTCGAAATACGCAGAACAGGATTTGAAAGATAGATGGGAATGGTATAAAGAGAATTATGTTAAAAAAATGAACAAAAGAAAAAAATGACACGAAAAGAAATAATAGAGCGTAATATAGGACTGACATTTGATTTTGTGCATTATATAATGGACAACAAAAAAGAAGCAACGAAATTATCTGAAAATTTCGAAATCGAATTCATTGATAAGGACTTTTCTAAAATTGAAATAAAAACTCCAAATAAGCAAAATGAATCAGTTATTCCAAAAAAATATGTACGGGTAAAGAATACTTTTGAAGCTGTTTGAAAAATAATTTACAAATGAATAATTAACAAACCGATTGATTTTCAATCGGTTTTCTTTTTGCCTATAATTTCAACTAAAATATTTAGTTCTTTTGACTAAATAAATTAGTTTATAAACTAAAAATGTTAGTTATATTTGCATCTTAAAAGAAGCATCAGCTGGTTTCAAACCAGCAGATGCTTAAAATAGTCTGAAGAAATGAAAGAGTTAACAGCCAAAGAAGAAGAAGTGATGCGATACTTTTGGGAAAATGATGCGTTGTTTGTGAAACAACTCGTTGAAATGTATCCCGAACCGAAACCGCATTTCAATACATTGTCCACTTACGTTCGTGCATTGGAAGAAAAGGGTTTTCTGTCGCACGAAACATTTGGAACCACATATCGCTATTTTGCCGTAGTCACGGAAGAAGAGTATCGCAACGGGACGTTGAAAAACGTAGTCAAAAAATACTTCGATAATTCCTATTTAAGCGTAGTTTCGTCGTTGATCAAAGACGAGAATATTTCGGTGGAAGAAATCCGGAAATTATTGGACGAAGTAACAAAAGAAAAGTAATTAAATAGTAATTCAATTGTAATTCACTCACTTCGTTCGTGATATTCGTTGTGGCGGTGATATGTTCAACGAAACAACCGAATATCTACTGAATTACTATCGAATTACAACCGAAAAAATTATGGAAACATTTTTATATTATCTGCTTCGCGCATCCGTTTTAATGGCGCTGTTTTACGGCTTTTATAAGCTGTTTTTCGGGAAAAACACATTTCACAATTTCAATCGGTTTTCGTTGATCTCTGTTGTGATGCTGGTTGCTGTGCTTCCGATTTTTCGTTTCAACCTCATTCCTGAGAAGAAGGCAGAACCTGTTGTTATCAAAGAATTTCCGATAGATTTTTCAAACATTCCTATCGTCGAAATATCCGAACTGCCTGCTCCGCGAATTGAAATACCCTGGATAGAATTGCTTTCGGTGATTTTTATTCTTGGCTTTTTGTTCGCGCTCGCGAGATACCTTATTGGATTGAATCAACTGATCGGCATTATCCGAAAATCAGAAAAACAAACACTTGCTGATAATACGGTTTTGTGTGTAGCCGAGAAAGATATTTCGCCGTTCAGTTGGATGAAATATATCGTTTTATCGCGTAAAGATATTTCGGCAGATAATCGGGCAATCATTAATCACGAACGGGCACATATCCATTTGCAGCATTCGTTCGATATGATTTTTTTCGACCTTTTCACGTGCGTTTTCTGGTTTAATCCTTTCTCGTGGCTGTTGCGTCGTGAAATTCAATCGGTACACGAGTATCAGGCCGATGAACAGGTACTTAACAATGGCATCGATGCAAAACAATATCAACTTTTATTAATCCGCAAGAGCGTGGGCGAGCATAAGTTTGCTTTGGCAAACAACTTTCGTCAGCACGATTTGCACAAAAGAATTACTATGATGATGAAAAACAAAACTAACAAACGAATGAAATGGAACTATACGGCAGCGCTTCCCATGTTGTTTCTGGCTATGGTGGCACTTTCGGTTCCAAAACTGAATGCGAAAGTGGTGGAAAAGGAAACTGAAAAAATTATCGAAACCGTTTCGGAAAAAATAATGGTTTCAGGACAAGTGGTGGATAAAGCTGGGAAAGCTATACCGATGGTTGCTGTTATTAATAAGAAAGATAATTCAGGTACAATTACCGACAGTAACGGAAATTTTGTTTTTAATGTCGAAAGAGGTACTACTGTATCTTTCGTTATGGTCGGATACAAAAAACAAAAAGTTACTTTCAATAAACCAGAAACGAATTTCAAAGTGTCGCTCGAAAAAGGCGAAGGTGAAAATACGGAATTGATAACAGTGCGCATAAAAGGGCGGGATGATATAAATGAAAAACAAAAAAATCAATCAAAACTTACTGTTTCCGGTTTTGTAAGAGGTAAAGGAGACTTTATTTCGGGTGTGGCAGTTGTTATTAAAGATTCTTCTATGGGCACGGTTACCGATACGCAAGGAAAATTTCTGATAAAAGCCGGTAAAGGTGATGTGCTAAGATTTTTAATGGCAGGCTATAAAACTTTTGAATATAAAGTGAAAACAGCCGAGAAAAATTTGGTTATTGTTCTACAACCAAACGATAAGGAGAAATTTAATACAGAAGTGATCGAACTTCGTACTCAGGATGGAAAAAAGCCGTTATATATTGTAGATGGAATACGAATCCCAAGTGAAGAATTGCCAAAAATAAATCCTGATGAAATTGAATCCATTAGCGTTTTGAAGAATGAAGCATCAACATCTATCTACGGTGAAGAAGGAAAAAATGGTGTGATTTTAGTTACTACGAAAAAGAAAGGTTTTGTTGGTGCTACAACAAGAAATAATGTATTCCGCTTAATTGGACTGGAAGGGAAAAATCCGCTAATCCTTTTGGATAACAAAGAAATATCGGAAGAGGAGTTGGCACAAATTGACCAAAATACTGTTTCACATACAACTTTCTTTAAAGGAAGAGAGGCTGTCAGTAGGTATGGCGAAAAAGCAAAAGACGGTGCAGTGGTTTTATATTCGAAGAACTTTTCTAAAAGGATAAGTGATATAATAATCAATACCACAGGTGAAAAAATTGAAACAAATGGTTTTAACGATATAAATACAGCTATTATTATCGATGGAAAACTAGCTGACAAAGCGGAGCTTGAAAAAATGAATTCCAAAGATATTCGTGTAATAAATTCTGACCCAATTGATAATTATCCAATTATTGCTGAAAAATATAATATTAAGGGCAAGGAAAGATTGATTCAGGTTTTTACGAAAAAATAAGAATAAAAAAGCCGAACCTCCAAAAGTTCGGCTTTTATTGTTTCAATTAAACCCATACGCCGCCACGCGCATTTCTTTTACCGATTTAAACGGTTTGGGCGGATTCAGATAGCATTCTAAAAATTTATGTACGTTGTAACGGATATCGGTGGCTCCTTTGCTGTCGATGCGATCGAAACCGTGGCCGCCGGAGGCGTCTTGAAAAATTTTGTATTCGAATTTCTTTCCGTGCTTTTTCAGTGTTTCGATCATCAGTTCCACTTCTTCTACGTACACATCGTTATCGTTGGTGTTGGTGTAGATAAGTAGCGGCTTATTGAGATTTTTGGCGTAATGAGTGGGAGAGCGACGTGCGTATTCTTCGGGATTTTCTTTCATACTTTCGCCGATATGATGTTTTGCCGTGAAATATGCCGTGTAACTTTCGTCGTGCGATGTCAGTCGATTTTCGAGATCACTGACGGGTACACCAGCGAAAGCGCATTGGTATTTATCGCCGTGTTGAAGAATCTGCATCAGCGAAATCATTCCGCCGTGGCTCCAGCCGATAACTCCCACGCGTGAAGCATCCACAAAACTGTAATTTTCAATCATGTAGTTTCGGCTTTCCAGCACGTCGTCGTTTTCGCGGCCGCCGTAATCGATATTTTCGTACGTGGTTTTTCCATAACCTGTGCTTCCCCGATATTCCGCCGAAACCACCACGTATCCTTGAGCGATCAGCTCACGCACGATGTGCGCGTAATACGTAGAAAAGTTGGCGTGAATTCCACTGTGCGGCAATACAATTAACGGATATTTTTTATTTATATCGATTCCTTTTGGAATAAAAACGTAGGTGTAAAACTGAAGTTTGTTTCCTGCGAATCGATCGTCGGCTTCTTTCGGTTTCCAGCGTGGAGTACTTGTTAATCGCACTTTATCAATGTGCGCGATATCTTCCAACCGACGAAACCACATCAGATCATCGATTTGTTTTTCCAAGATATCGAAGCGGTGTTCGTAATCGGTAACTTTTTGCTTCAACGAATTGATTTCTTTCAGCAAAGTAGAATCTGTTTGAGCTGATGCAAAAGAGAAGTTTGCTATTACAAAACTGGTAATTAAAAACAACTTAAATAATTGATTCATAGTGTTTATTATTTTTGAGATTAAAAAAGATTAAGTCAGATTGAATGAGATTGATTTTATCCGGCAATCTTCATACCCACCCAAACGGCTAAAATTCCCAAAATAACGCTAAACAACGTGTATCCGAGAAGAAGCGGCCATTGTCCGAGTTCTAATAATCGGAGATTTTCGAAAGCAAAAGCCGAAAACGTGGTGTATCCGCCACAAAAACCAACAATAAAAAGCAATCGGAACGATTGATTATCCGGCTGATTGGTGAGCATCCATCCGGCGAAAACTCCAATCAATAAACATCCGATAATATTCGCAGCGAAAGTTCCTAAAAACAAGAAGTAATCGTGCGCGTAACGCGCTACGATTTTCGACGTGAGAAACCGCAAGATGCTTCCGATTCCTCCGCCAAGGCCTACGTATAAAATTTCTTTGAACATATTTTTTTTAGATCAAAGAGCAAGG
>JAUNUM010000052.1 GCA_030538215.1 Bacteroidia bacterium | reverse complement strand
ATTCTGATGAATACACTCCTGATATTGTTCTGATTACTGCATTATAACGTCCTACAACTTTTTCGCAAGCATCGGAAATTTCTCCCAGCGATGCACGTAAGCGAGCCGCTTCAACGGCCAGTTCCAGTAAGTTTCCTTCTTTGGTTTCCACGCATTTGGTAATGGCATCGAGCGCTTCTTTAACCGCTTCGTTATCGCGATTGGCTCTTAATTCTCCCAAACGTTGTACCTGTTGTTTGCGTACTTCCGTGTTATCCACTTCAAGAATATCAATAGGATCCTCTTTCTCCAGACGGCACATATTTACGCCGATAATCTTTTGTGTTCCCGAATCGATACGGGCTTGTGTACGCGCCGCAGCTTCTTCAATGCGCATTTTGGGAACTCCCGTTTCAATAGCTTTCGCCATTCCACCCAGTTTTTCCACTTCCTCGATTAACGCCCAAGCCTTATCAACCAACTCCTGTGTAAGCGATTCCACATAATACGAACCTGCCCACGGATCAACCTGTTTGGTGATTTGCGTTTCTTCCTGAATGTAAATCTGTGTGTTGCGAGCAATACGAGCCGAAAAATCGGTCGGAAGAGCAATAGCTTCATCCAACGCGTTGGTGTGCAGTGATTGCGTGTGTCCCAGAGCGGCGGCCATAGCTTCGATTACCGTTCTTCCCACGTTGTTGAACGGGTCTTGTTCGGTAAGCGACCATCCCGATGTTTGTGAGTGCGTTCTCAACGCCATCGATTTCGGATTTTTCGCACCCATACTTTTCACGATCTTTGCCCAAAGCAAACGTGCAGCACGCATTTTAGCGATTTCCATAAAGTGATTCATCCCGATTGCCCAGAAGAACGACAAACGCGGTGCAAAGGCATCGATATTGATACCCGCGTTGATTCCCGCGCGCAAATACTCAATACCGTCTGCCAATGTGTAAGCCAACTCAATATCGGCGGTAGCTCCGGCTTCCTGCATGTGGTATCCCGAAATGGATATTGAATTAAACTTCGGCATCTTTTGCGACGTAAACTCAAAGATATCGGCGATAATCTTCATCGAAAATTCAGGCGGATAAATATAGGTGTTGCGCACCATAAACTCTTTCAGAATATCGTTCTGAATGGTTCCCGCCATTTCTTCCAGTTTGGCTCCTTGTTCCTGTGCGGCAACGATATAGAAAGCCAGTACAGGCAAAACAGCGCCATTCATGGTCATGGAAACCGACATTTTGTTGAGCGGAATTCCATCGAAAAGAATTTTCATGTCTTCCACCGAGCAAATCGATACACCGGCCTTACCTACATCGCCCACCACACGCTCGTTGTCGGCATCATAGCCGCGATGCGTGGGAAGGTCAAACGCCACGGAAAGTCCTTTTTGTCCCGATGCCAGGTTCCGGCGATAAAACGCGTTGGATTCTTCGGCAGTGGAAAATCCGGCATACTGACGGATCGTCCACGGGCGCATTACATACATGGTAGAGTAAGGTCCGCGCAAGAAAGGTTCCACTCCGGCAGCATATCCAAGATGCTCCATACCTTCGAGGTCTTCTTTCGTGTACACGGGTTTTACCGGAATTTGTTCCGGCGTTAGCCAATCGGCTTTAATTTCATTTTTTTCAGCCCATTCGGCAACGTTTGTCGCTTTGAAGCCGGCCGATTTGAAATCGATATTTTTGAAATCAGGTTTCATATTTTTAAAATTGCAGAGCAAAGAGTAAAGAACAAAGAATAAAGACTTTATTTTTAGATAGATTTTTATTCTCAATCCTTCGAATCACTTTGCCCTATTTGTTTGTAAATTTAAAAGTTATATAAATGCAACTATTATCTACTTTGTGAAATAACATACCGTCTTTGTTCTTTGTTCCTTGTTCTTTCATCTAAATAAACGGTGCAGCAAAGTTTGCAATTGACATCAACACACTGAACATCAACACGAGCTTCGCCGTGTGAGTATCCAGAAACTGTATTTTAGCCAAGTTATCGATGGTTGCAGTTTTCATCAATTTGATATTTTTCATCGCAACAGGAAAAGTAATAAGAACCAAAAAGACTGCTGGATGCAATAAGCGCATCATTACGGCAATAGCAACTATGACGTAGGTAGCTAGCAACAGCGTTTGATACACAACTTGCGAGCCTTCAACCCCCAGGTTCATTGCCTGTGTTTTAATACCGGCTTCTTTATCCTGAAGCATATCGCGCGTGTTGTTAGCGTGAAGAATGGCTACGATAAGCAACCCAACGGGTGTACTTACCAGCAATGTTGACCAGATAAGCTCATTTGTCATCACGTACACAACGCCCAAAGCAATCGATAAACCGTAACATATAAAGATTATCACATCGCTAAAACCGGCGTACTTGAACTTGTAATAAAGCGTAGAACTTATAATACCCACAATCCCGATGAACAGCAACGGAAGCCCTGTATTTATCAACAGATAAACGCCAAGCAGAATACCAACGAACAACACAATGTACCCGTAAATCAACACCGGTTTCGGTTTGAATACACCCAGTACAATAAGGCGGATAGGACCGGTTTTTTCCATTCTATCCACTCCGCTCATGTAATCGTGATATTCACTGATGAGATTTCCCGATGCATGGAATATTATGGCTCCGATAATCGCCAATATCCCAAACGTCCAGTTCACTTCGGTAATTACTCCGGTTTTGTACATGTAAAATACGTACGAAAATGCTATCAGCGCCGGCGATCCCGATGCGGGCCAAGCCCACGGGTGGGCAACCATTATCCAGTGTTTAAATTTGGGCATATTCTTTTAGATTATTAGAGCCAAGAATCAAGAGTCAAGACGGGTTGGGTGAACGAATTAAAAATTCATTATTTATCCAAACTGTCTTTGAATGCATTAATCATTCGTTGTAGTTCGTTGACTTTGGATTGTTTCTCCTGTAAAACATCAAAATTTATATATTCTAAGTTGCAAGCTACAATTAGAGCCGTTTCAAGTTCAAACGAAGAACCGACAGCCATTTCAAGAAAACGTGCAAAATCTTTATTACTCGATTTGGCAGAACCTTCGGAAATATTCAATGGTATGGAAGTAGCAGCCCGACGAGTTTGCGCGGTTAATCCAAAGATTTCTTCTCTCGGATAACTCTGCGTAAGCAAATAAATCTCGGTTACTAAATCTACCGATCTTTTCCAAATTTCCAGTTTCTTGAAATTATGCATCGTCTTGGTTCTTGGCTCTTGGTTCTAATTGTCTTATAACAGCTTTTCGTTGAATGCTTCCAGCGTCTCCAGCACATTGCTCCTCACATGAATGAAGTGTTCTATTCCATGTGCTTTCAAATCGTCCATACAAGCGGGAGCGCCTGCAACCACAAAGATTTCTTTTCCGTCTTTTAACAGATCAAAAGTTTTGGGAGCGAGTTCCACATACTCATCATCGCTTGAGCAGAGAACAACCACATCTGCTCCTACTTCACGAGCGGCATTCACGCCTTCTTCTACGCTGTTGAAACCCAGGTTGTCGATAATCTGATATCCGGCACACGAGAAAAAGTTGCTTGAAAACTGTGAACGAGCCAAGCGCATAGCCAGATTTCCGATAGTGAGCATAAACACTTTAGGTGTTTTTCCGCTTTTTTCCGTAGCTAAACGAAGATCGTTGAACTGTTCGGCCAAACGGCGTATTATTAACGGCTTCAGGGCAGTTTTATCTCCGTGGCCACATCCGCACGAATGATCCTGCGGATCGGTAACTTTTTCAGCCATTGTTTCGGTGAAATTCGGATATTGGTTGGTTCCCAACAGAATTTCTTTTCTGTTGGCTAATGCTTTGAAACGGGCATCAGCTGATGCAGTGATGGCATCTTGCACGGTACCTGCTTTCAGCGCTTCGTAAAATCCTTTCTCTTCGGTTTCGAGGAAAAGTTTCCAGGCCTGTTCAGCCAATGATGCGGTAAGCGACTCGATATAATACGAACCCGACGAAGGATCGGTAACTTTATCAAAATGAGCTTCTTCTTTCAACAACAATTGCTGATTTACAGCAATGCGTTCCGCGAATTCGGTTGGTGATTCAAACGCTTCATCAAACGGGCGAACCGTCAGCGAATCAACCGCACCAATGGTAGCCGACATGGCTTCGGTTTGTGTGCGAAGCATATTTACGTAAGGGTCGAAAAGTGATTGGTTAAAACGCGATGTGGAAGCGTGTATATTCATTTTAGCTGCGCAAAGACAAGTACCGTCGGCAGCTGTGTTATCGCATTTTATATGAGGTGGGCAAGGCGGTTTGTAAGCGTTCACGATTTCAGCCCACAACCAGCGTCCGGCGCGGAATTTGGCAATTTCCATAAAATAGTTGGAACCTACGCCAAGTTCAAATTTGATTTTCTTGGCAACCAGCGAACGGTCAAGCCCTTTTTCGATAAGTGCGCTTAACACCTGATTTCCGTATGAAAGGCTAAAGCCCAATTCCTGGTAGCTGTATGCTCCAGCGTCGTTCAACAGATTTCCCGTAACAGAAATACTTCTGTATCGGGGAAGCGGAGCGGTCATTTTTACCATTTCGGCGGCATCGTCAATCCAGTTGGGAACATCCACTCCTTTTTTCAGGATTTTGCGGAACGGATCGTACTCGATAGAGCCGAAGCATTGCAATACATCCAGATTTTGCGACAAAACATAAGCCACAACCAATCGGGCCATTTCGTGTGTTTTTGAAATGCAGGTTCTGAAGTTCAGTTCCACTTTATCGGGAGCGATTCCCTTGAGAAGGATTTCGAGATTCTCCGCCGAAAGGTTATTTTTCGGAAGATGAAACCCCAACGATGTTACGCCTTTCTCCAGCAGCGACAACGCTTTTTTGTTGGCTTCGGCGTAATCTTTTACGTCAATATCCTGACGCACGTACCAAACATTATCCTTTCTTGTGCTGCGCACGTAAGGGAATTGCCCCGGCAGGTTTCCGGTCGATAGAAACCCTTCGATGTCTTCGGCACGATAGAAAGGATTTACATTAAAACCTTCGTTAGTTCTCCACACCAGCCTTTTTTGGAAATCAGCACCTTTTAAATCGGCGGTGACAACCTCCATCCACCTTTCCGTGGATACCGGGGGAAAATCGGCAAAAAGTTTTTCTTTCTGATTACTCATAATTTACTGATATTTATTATTTTGGGTTTTTCCAAGTTACAAGCAAAGAGCGGTTATTTTCAGGTTGTTTTGTTCTTTATTTCTTGCTCTTTTCCTTGTTCTTAACAAGTTTGCAAAATTAATCTTTTTTAGTTAGTTAAAAAAACGTTTTAGGTTTTGTTTTCGAGGAGCAAGCAAAGAAAAAAACACTTTTCTGTATTTTACAGATAAATGTTAATGAATGTTTTATTAATATTATGCAATACTTCTTTCATCTTGCAGAAAAAATCAGTGAAAACAAAAAATATCAATTCACAAATTTATACTTGCAAAGTGCTATGGATATGAATCTAAGAAGAGGTTTTATCTGCTTTTCTAACTAAAAGGAAAATAAGCATCATCATCACAATTTCCGTGAGAATCACGTACGGATAGATACCCATTCCAAAATTTTCGGTCAGTATGCCGATCAGATAATTTATGATGATATTTCCAGTAAGGGCGATAAGCATGGCAAAACTAAATGCCGTTCCCGATACTTCCTTGAAAATTTCGCCTACAACACCCAACATAACAGGAAATCCGGGCGCTAAACCGCCACCAATTAGAAACATTCCCAAAAGGTGAACGTAGTACGACGCAGGTATTATCAAACAAATTAATCCGAGTGAGAAAAGCAATAGCGATAGTCTAACTAATCTAAGATGATGCCAGTTCTTCAACACGCTTCCGGTAAGAATTCTCATGCAAATAAGTCCCAATATGGAAAGCGATAATGCCATCAATGCTTGATTTTGAGATACAGCTAATTTATTGATAAAAAACGAAACCGACCAGTTATTGATAACAGCTTCGAAAGCCGATTGAAAAAAAAGGTAAAAGCAAATAACCATAAATAGTTTGTTTTTTACAAAAACAGGAATAAGTTTTATTGATATTTTTTCTTTTTGTACGGTTAACGGATAATTTATTAAAAGGAAAACAACAGCAATAAGTAAGCTAATTCCGCTAACTACATCAATAACCGCAGTATAATATATCTCACCTATTCGACTCAATATCAAAGGCATAGAAAATGCACCGATTCCGTAAAACATTCCCAACCAATTTAGGTTTATAATTTTATTTTTCCCTTCGCTCAAATCGGAAACCAACGCACTTGTACCGCCATTAATAACTCCGCCGCCCATTCCGAAAAAGAAAACACAGGTTCTCAGTAAATTAATAGATTCAGAATGTGCGATACCGAAAAAACCAAGCGACAAGAATACGGAAGCAGTAGAAAGCACCCATCTGTATCCAAATTTGTCCACAATGGGTCCAAATGTAACCGAACCAACAAGCAAACCAATGGGTAGAATGGAAAACAAGCTTCCGGCGGCAATATCCGTCATTCCAAAGCGAATTTTCAGCATCGGCAACAATGAGCCGATAATAACCATGGAAATTCCAAAAAGGAGAATACCCGTGAAATTGGCAATAAGTGCGATTGTTTTATTTTTCATTTTCAGATTGTTAGACATGAGAACCAAGAATCAAGACAAATAGACTTTAAAACCACTAATACATTAACTTACTCTTTGCCCTACGCTCTATGCTCATCGCTCTTTGCTACAAAACATTATCTCCCGGCGAAACATATCCGTTGGAAATACAATAAAACGTAAGTCCCGAAACAGTTTTGATACCTGTTTTGGATATGATATTTTTCCGGTGAGAAAGTACTGTGTTAAGACTGATACTTAATTTATCGGCAATTTCTTTGTTTAAACGACCTTGAACGATAAGTTTCAAAACCTCTATTTCTCTGCTTGTTAATTGACTATACGGTTCTTTCGATTTCTGCTCATCGGAAAAAGAGTAATTCAAGTGTTCAATATGTTGTGAGTCTAGTTCTTTAAGTTTGGGACGTAACACTCTATCGAGTAGTCGATTATGAATATCTAACTCTTTTTCAAGAGCAGTAATGGAGAAAATAACGGCGTAAGCCAGATTTTGGTTATAATTCCCCGAAATGTGCTTGATTATAATATTTTTCAAATCATGTAATAACTCGTTCGGATAATCATTTAAACGTTCCAAACCCTGATGTAAGTGCTCCGACAACTCCGATTTGAACTGGTAAAATATTTTATGCAGCAGTTTCAATTCTTCATTTTCACCGCCGCTCATAGCAATAAATGGCGTAAAGTGCTTTTCCAGATTAGGAACCGATGCCTGCATATAGTTTTCCACGGTTTGTTTAAGGTAGTCCACAATAAGAGAAACATCAAATGCATTTAAATCTTTTTCCGGATCATATTCTTTATCCAAATATACATTCAGTATAGTTAGGATAAAATCAATATTTAGAGCATTTTCAATGCAAATTTTCTCGATAGTTTTGGCCCCCACTCCAAGCTGAATGCCAAATCTGTTCACAACGGGAATAAGTTCGCTGTGCTCAGTCAACAAATCCGATAAAACTACATCTTTTTTAATATCTGCCATTTATTTTCGGGAGTTTTTTTCAGTAACAGCATAAAGACGATCCCGCTTGTATTCTTTGTAAAAATGTCGGATAGCGTCGATGGGATGGTGAAGCAGCATTCTAGGACCGGCAAATCGCATCACTTCCTTAATTTTCTGTCGCATTTCACTTTTGTAGCAATGGATGGTACACGATCCGCACGTGGGTTTATTTTCGCCAAACGGACAATTTTCAAGTCGCTTCATCGCGTAACCATTCAAGGTTAAGCACTCATCACACAATCCAAATGCAGGTTTGTGATTTGTCCGACAATAAATCGTGATCATCTTGTTTACAACTTTCTTTTCGCTTTCGTTCATCTCTACTTATTAAAAAAGAATTGTAAAAGTAAGAAACTGTTTTGAATTTTACAAATAATGTTTGGGATAAACCAATTCTGATTTATTCAATATTTATAAAGTAAATTCTAATTCGCTACACCCGTTTATGGCAGCTTCACCGTTCTCATTTGTCGTAATATTTTCGCTTGCCGTTGCTTTATATATGATGACGGTTTTTCCGAACTAAATCTTAGCGGATTGGGCAGCGTTGCCGCTACCAATGCCGACTGCGAAGCAGTAAGTTTTGCCGCCACAGTATCGAAATGCTCTTTTGCCACTGCCTCAACACCGTAAATTCCATCACCTGTTTCCATACTGTTTAGGTACACCGTTAAAATGCGTTCCTTAGGCCAAAGAAATTCAATTAAAACGGTAAAATAGGCTTCCAATCCTTTTCTCAACCACGACGATCGAGGCCAAAGGAACACATTTTTTGCCGTTTGCTGAGAAATAGTACTTGCTCCACGCGGACGTTTTCGGGTTTTATTTTCTTTCAGGGCTTTTTTAATTTCTACTCGGTCAAATCCGCTATGATCAAAAAAACGCTGATCTTCCGATGCTAAAACAGCGCGTTTCATGTTGTCGGATATTTTCGTCCAAGACACCCATTTATGCTTTACTTTGGGTTTTTCTCCATCCGCAATTTGCTGTACCATCCTGATTCCCATTAACGGCGTAAAATATACAGGAACAAATCGGTACAAAATTACTGATCCTATACTCCAAATAAAGAAAAACAGGGTTATTTTAAAAAGTATGCGAGAAATTACCTTTTTAAATCTCCCCTGAAAGGGAAACTTTTTAGGCTCTAAACGATTTTTCATTATTTAGTCCCCTTCAGAGCTTGCTCCGTACCTGCTACGGGGGATTTAGGGATTAATTTAAATCTCACTCTCCATCTTCCATCGGTAAAATCGTGGCTGATAATCTTAAACCGATCTATTTCCGATGTATTTTTCACGTGAGAACCAATGCAAGCGCAAACATCATAATCCCCTACCCGAACAATGCGCAGCATTTCCGACACATTGTCCGGAAGTTTAGATAAATCCACAATCTTAGCTGCTTCAGAAATTGGTAAAAACTCTTCCGAAATCGATAAATTACGGCTAATAACTTCGTTTACTTTTGCCTCAACAGCCTGGACTTGCTCATCAGCAGGTGCTTGCGATAGAATATAATCGGCTTTACTTTTTTTCCGTTCTATATGGGTGTTTTTTGAGCGTGCACAACCGAACATTTGCACCATTGTTTGGTTCAAAATATGCTCCGTTGTGTGCATGGGTGGATATTCCTGTTTGTTATGCTCGTTGAGTTCCATTGAATTTTTAAATCACAAAGGTAACAAAATTTAGGTAAATTTCGGAAAATATTTAAGTAAAGCCACTTTCACAGCAGTTCTTACTTTAATAGAATTTCCATTGGTTCTGAAACAATTTCCTTAATTACCAACGAAGCCAGTGTCATACCAAACATAGCAGGCAAATATGACATTGTACCGTTAATTCGTGCTTTCTTTATATCCCACTGCGATACAACTGTATTTTCAGATTCCATAAGTAGTTTTTCTCCTTTATTTTCCAGCACTTCATCGCTGTAAACGCAAAGAATTTTTTTTTGTACGCCACCCAGTTTTTTAATTTTCGTACGAAGCGCAGCTCCTAACGGACAACCTTTCACTTTCCAAAACTCATCCACCTTAATTCGCAATGGATCAATCTTTAAAGCCGCTCCCATTGAAGAAAAAAGGATTCCCGGCATTTGCGAAGCAAACTGTAAAAGGTGAACTTTATTGGAGAGGCTATCGATGGCATCAATGATAAAATCATATGTTTCAAGCTTGAAGGAATCTGCAGTTTCAGGACTGTACACAGCTTGTAAAGAAATAATATCTGCATTGGGATTTATTTCGAGTAACCGTTCTTTTAACACATCCACTTTTACCCGACCGATAGTTTGTGTGGTAGCCATCAATTGTCTATTAATATTGGTAACGGCAATTTTATCGGAATCTACTAAAGTAAGATGCCCTATGCCGCTTCTCATAAGCATTTCTGCACACCAGCTTCCTACTCCACCCACACCAAAAATAATTATCCGTTTTTGAGCGGCAAGATTTAAATAATCGCTTCCCATCAGAAGTTCGGTGCGCTGGAAGATATCTCTTTCACTAATCATTAAGATTGTTTTATATTTCAAAAATCGGATGTTATTATTACCACGAAACCACTTTTGCCGATAGTTTCACCCGCCATTTACGAGGAATAAACCCAACTGTATTTGCAACAAATTTATTAAGCATACCATGAATAACTATCGGTTTACCTTTCATCATGGCATTATAACCAAACTCCACAACTTCTCTTGGCAAAGGCGTTTTCATATCTTTTAAAAATCCGTTTGGATGCTTCATGCGGGCAGCTGTTCCGAAATTGGTTTTAACAGGACCGGGACAAAGTGCAGTAACGGTAATGCCGTGCTTGCGAAATTCATAATCAATGGCTTGAGAGAAACTGACCACATACGCTTTCGATGCAAAATAAACCGACATTCCAGGACCGGGCTGAAACGCTGCAGTAGATGCAACATTCAATATTTTCCCCGATTTTCGCTGAATCCAATCCTGAGCAAACAGATAACAGAAATGAGATAATGCACTTATATTCAGATTAATCATTTGCTCATGTCTTTCCCATTCCGTATCGGAAAAATTACCAAAATCACCAAAGCCGGCATTGTTCACCAAATAATCCACTTCTATTCCGGTAGCTTTTATCTCCTTGTAAACCGCCTCTACATTTTCCGATTTTGCCAGGTCTTTGGCAATCGTTAATACTTTGATTTTAAACATTTTTACCAATTCATCTTTCAAATCGTTTAGCTCGTTTTTACTTCGGGCAACAAGAACCAAGTTCGTATTTTTGGATGCAAATAATCGGGCAAATTCTGCTCCAAGTCCCCTTGACGCACCCGTAATTAATGCGGTTGATTTCATTTATATTTAGAAACTGTTTTGAATTTTAGAGCAAAATTAAACTATTTTTCTGTACGGCGGTCAAAGAAATTGAGCAAAAGGATGCTAAAGAGCTTATAAAAAATTGCTTAAATGTGATTCGGGAAAGAGAATCCGAATCGATAAACGAAAATAAATTAATGAATTAATTGGGTTCTAATTGATAGAGTGCACATCGGTTGTGAAACTAATGTGCACTCGCTTTTTACTCCTAAATCCCCTAAAGGGGACTTAATATTTACGATGTATGATTTGTTTACCACCGCATCTGGCGGACTACCCGTCTGATGCATAAAAAAATTCCCCGTGAAACGGGAATCTATCGTGAGTAACAACAAACTTATCATTTCGTTGAAAACGAAATCTATCGTTCAGATTCTTTTCCTTCCTTTATCTATCCGCAGAAAAATAAAGAGCAATATCGTAAATCCCCACAACGATGACCCACCGTAACTAAAAAACGGCAGCGGAATTCCAATAACCGGCATAATGCCAATTACCATTCCGATATTTACCAACAAATGGAACAAGAATATACTGACAACGCCATAACCATACACTCGTCCGAACGTTGTGGTCTGGCGTTCCGCCAAAACAATGAGCCTGAGAATAAATATGGCAAAAAGCACCAAAATTAGTGTAGAGCCGGCAAAGCCCCATTCTTCGCCTATCGTGCAGAAAATAAAATCAGTATCTTGTTCGGGAACATATTTTAATTTGGTTTGTGTACCGTTCAAAAAACCTTTTCCGAACATTCCACCCGAACCAATAGCAATTTTTGATTGCCCCACGTGATATCCCGATCCGCGCAAATCTTGCTCCATTCCCAGTGTTACTTTAATGCGCATTTGCTGGTGTGGCTGCAAAACATCTGTAAAGACATATTCGCTCGATTCAATAAAAGCAAACGATCCTATTACAAAAAGCAGAATGTACAGATATACTTTTTTCCAAAACCGAAGCGCTAAATAGCCCAAATAAATCGAAACCAATCCCAGTGCAATAAGTGCCATCAAACCAAGATTTACCTGAAGGTTAAAAAAGTGCATAATTAATGCTACAGCAGAAACAGTCAAAGCCAATCCAAGAATTATAAAGGTAACTTCCCGGCGTTTCATGTAATTCCAAACCATTGCAGCAGCAAAAATAATGATTAGGACAACCGAAATTATTTCCCCTATAGACAACATTCCCAACTGCATATCGGAAAAACGAATTGCAAGAATAAAATACAAAATTGCCGCTATTCCCACGAAAAGGATTCCGCCGGGCAATCCTTCACGATACAATACAAAAATCAAGCTTAAATAAACCAAAGCAGTTCCTGTTTCGCTTTGCAGAATAACCAGAATTAAGGGAAGTAAAATAAGTGAAAGCACTACCAGCATGCTTTTTCTTTCCATTAACCGAAAATTGTAAGCATTGAAAATCTTAGCGAGCATAAGCGCTATGATAAACTTCATGAACTCAGCAGGTTGTAAGCGAATAGGTCCCATAATCAGCCACGAACGAGAACCGTTAATTTCACGAGCAACAATAAGAGTAACAACCAACAACCCGATACCGATAATATAAGCTATAAAAGCGTATGTTTCGTAAAACGAAATATCTATTTTTATAAGAACAAAGGCAAGCATAAGCGATGTTCCCATCCATACGAGCTGCATACCGGCGCGTCCGGAAAAGTCGAACATACTAACGGCATTTTCCAAATCGAAACTTGCCGCGTAGATATTAAACCATCCCAGCACAATAAAAACAAAGTACATGGCTATAATAAACCAATCAACCTTTCCTTTTTCTTGTATTTCCTTAGTTCCCCTGTACATTTCTCACTTGAGTTGCAATTGAATCAATCCGTTGAATAGGCGCATTTCTCCTATACCAAGATGGCAAAATTACCCGACCGGCAATATTTTTTTCAAGATATTGATCCTGCGCCATAATTTCACCCATCAAATATTTTTGCATCATCAATCGTGCAATGGGAACCGCATTTCTGGCTCCAAAACCTCCGGTTTCTACAATCACGGCAATAGCAACCTTCGGATCATCTTTAGGTGCAAAACCGATAAACAAAGAGTGATCTTCACCGTGTGGGTTTTCAGATGTTCCCGTTTTTCCGCAAACAGTTATATGCGGCTCCATATTTATTCCCCTGCAAGTTCCAAAAGTTACAGCATCCGCCATTCCGGCAACCGTTAACTCAAAATGTTCCCGACTAATATTAGATTCTCTGCGCGCACTGTAAAGTGTATCCAAAAGAGCTCCTTTTCGTGCTTTCACCACGTGCGGTTTATAATAATAGCCACGATTGGCAATAATAGCCGTATAATTAGCAAGTTGGAGAGGAGTACTCAAAATTTCACCCTGCCCAATAGCAATGGAAATAATACCATGTGCATTCCATTTATCTGTTTTTTTCAGATTAGTGTAAAATTTGCTGTTGGGAATGAAACCTCTTTTTTCCGAAGGTAAGTCAATATCTGTTTTGTAGCCAAAACCTAAATCTATCATATGATCTTTCCAAACCTCAAAAGCATCGATGGTGCTGTTGTACTTTGCGCGGTTGTTCAACATCGCGTTTAAGCCGTAACAGAAAAAGGAGTTACACGATGTTGTGAGTGCATATTGCAATGCCGTAGGCGAAGCGTGTCCATGACATCCGGGTTTTCCACCCAATGGCGGATAACCGCCGTAACAACTGTATCGGGTTTCGGGTGTGATAATTCCTTCTTCTAAAAAAGTTAATCCTTGTGCAGGTTTAAAAGTTGATCCGGGTGGATATACTCCGGCAATAGATCTGTTTATTAACGGCTTATACGGATCCTGCTCAAGTGTCAGATAGTTTTGGCTGAAATTTTTTCCGGTTAAAATCGATGGATCATAAGAAGGTGCTGCTACCATAGCAAGAACTTCACCCGTTTTGGGTTCAATCATAACAATAGAGCCTATTTTATTCTGCATCAAGTATTCACCGTAAGCCTGCAAGTTAATGTCGATTGCCAACGTTAAATCACGTCCCGAAACAGGTAGTTTATCAAATTCTCCATCACGATATTTTCCCTGAACACGACCGTGTGCATCGCGAAGAAGAACTTCCACTCCTTTTTCTCCACGCAAATCTATTTCGTGAGAAAGTTCAATTCCCGATTTACCCACATAATCATTATGCGCATAATATGGATCGGCGGCCATTTTATTTTTATCCACTTTAGCAACATATCCCAAAATCAATCCCATATTAGGATATTTATATTGGCGCTCGGTACGCCCTTGGATGTAAATTCCGGGAAATTTGTACAGCTTTTCCTGTAATAATCCATACTCTTCCACATCGAGTTGCGACATGAAAATTTGTGGTGTATAGGATGAATATCCGGGATTTTTCTGACGGTCTTTCATATCTGCTTCCAATTGCAGAAAAGTGACTTTATCGATATTGAGCGTGTTACAAAAATCAAGTGTATCAAATTGCTTTATTTCACGTACAACCATCATTACATCGTACGTTGGTTGATTAAAAACCACCAACTCGCCATTTCTATCATAAATTGATCCGCGTGCCGGATATAGTGTTTTTCTGAAAAATGCATTACTATCGGCAAAGTTGCGATATTCGGGACTTAAAATTTGCAACTTAAATAATTGAACAGCATAAACCAATACCATCACCACTACAACCGATGCAATGATGTGCTTTCTCTTCGCGTATGGTTTATTATTGTTTGCCAAATTAGTTCATTTTTTAAAATAATAACGGAGTTTTATCAACGGATTTCTATTGCACAAAGTGCTTATCACCACAGGTATTATCTACATAAAATCTAATTACAGTAGATAACTCAACTAAGAAACTGTTTTGAATCCGTCAAAAGTCGGACAAATTTTTACAAATCTTATTTTATTCTTATTTTTTCAGACTGTTTTTTGCTCTTTTTCGTGTCTTTGTAAAGATGCAATGCATTGCGTCTCTACCCTTAGCCCGCTATATAATTCGAAATGAAAGCCCAAATCTATCAAAAAATGACTAAAAAATATCGTATAAAAAAACTCAAAACAGTTTCTAAATATTTAACCACTTATCTTTTCTCTTCCAACCGACAGTAAATCTAATGCTAAAATAAGAACGATTGTCAGTAACGACGATGAGACAAGCCTAATAATCGTACTAACAAAATTAAAGAGCGTGAAAGCTTCAATAAAAAAGAGTAATGTTTGATGCAATAGCACCATTACAAGTACAAATTTAACAAATGCAGCCGTAGGTCCGTGAATGCTTGGAACAAAATCCTCATATTCATTTTTGGGATAAAAAAGATTTAGAATAACACTCCTAAAAGTGGCAACTATAGTTGTAGCAGCTGCGTTCATTCCGGGAGTATTGAGAAAAATATCAATAACAAGCCCCAGTAAAAAGCCCGAAACAATCACGTAAAACTTATTTCGACCGTATGGCAGTTTGATAAGAAAATAGATATACAGAATGAGTACGGCAAATCCAAAAATGCTGATACGATTGAACAATAATACCTGCAACAGCACCAGTATTACGAACAATAGAATCTCTTTAAATATGGAAAATGCTTTCATTACTGAATTGAGTTTTCTAATTGATTTTGTTCACTATAATACTTATCATCGATAATAAGAATATCTCTTACAGAGTAAAAATCAGTAGCTATGCGTACATTTAACGTATTGAAATTGTCATCCTTAGACAGAATTTGCTCGGTAACGTAGCCGATAACAACATCTTTTGGGAAAATACGTGAAAAACTGGTCATTACCGTATCGCCCGGCTGAAAAACTTCGTGCTTGGGAAGTTCTCCTATCTGCGCAATATTCAAATCTTTGCCGTCCCACGAAATTGAGCCCGTATTGTTGGAGTTTTTCAACTTACCACTCAACCTGAATTTGGGATTAATAATGGGAATTATCACCGAAAACCTGGAGGAAACACTTTGCACCATCCCTACTATACCGTTTTGTGAAATAACCCCCATATCGGGTTTCACGCCGTGCATAGAGCCTTTGTTTACGGTTATGAAATTGTTAGGTCCGGAAAAACTAATATTGGTTACTTCAGCCTGAATAAACGAAAATTGAGAAACCGGAACGGAGTCACTCAAAAAGGCATTGGTTTTTAAGGTATCAGTCCGATAATCGGACAAGTAAGTTTTTAACGAATAGAGCTCTGCTTCGAGTTGTGCATTTCGCTCTAGCAGTAGTTTATTATTTTTATTTAAATGAATAAAGGTGGTTGCTTTATTAGACATTTCGTAAAACCAACCCACCACATTGTTTGCCGATGTGAGATAAACACTTCTCTGATACGAATTATGAGAAAACACAAGATAGAAGCTGATAACAATTAAAACAATTGCTACCAGCCAATGACTGTTTCTGATAATAAAAGTGAAAAGGTTGCGCATTTGCTTTTAGCTTTTGGCTGTTTGCCGTTGGCTAATAGCTAAAGGCTAACAGCTAATAGCTGATTTATCTCATCAAAAAGGTAAATTTATCAATATTTCTTAAAGCAATGCCCGTTCCTTTAGCTACTACGTGTAGCGGATCGTCCACCACTTTAAACGGAATACCGATTTTATCGGTCAATCGTTTGTCCAATCCACGAAGCAAAGCACCGCCACCCGTCAGATAAATTCCGTTACGAACGATATCGGCATACAATTCCGGTGGAGTTTGCTCCAATGCGCTAAGTACGGCTGAATCCACTTTCGATATAGATTTTTCTAAACAATGCGCCACTTCCTGATACGAAACAGGAACATCCATCGGTAACGATGTCATGCGGTTTGGTCCGTGCACGATAAAATCTTCCGGTGGATCCTGAAGTTCGGTTAACACCGAACCAACGTTTATTTTAATCTGCTCGGCAGTTCTTTCGCCCACTTTCATATTGTGCTGACGTCCCATGTAATCCATAATATCTTCGGTCAAGTCGTCACCGGCAATTTTTATCGATTTGTTGGATACAATTCCGCCCAATGAAATCACGGCAATTTCGGTTGTACCGCCACCTATATCTACAATCATGTTTCCTTCGGGGATTTCCACATCCAATCCAATACCCAAAGCGGCAGCCATAGGCTCGAAAAGCATGTAAACATCACGTCCTCCGGCATGCTCAGCCGAGTCGCGAACGGCACGAATTTCAACTTCGGTGCTTCCCGACGGAATACAAATTACCACGCGAAGCGATGGAGAAAACAGTCCGCCCCGATTTTTCGTGGCCATTTTAATCATTCCGCGAATCATTTGCTCGGCAGCATTAAAATCGGCAATCACACCGTCTCTCAACGGTCTTACCGTTTGTATATTTTCGTGTGTTTTTCCGTGCATTTGCCGAGCTCTTTCACCAAGCGCAATCATTCTATCGGTTTTGCGATCGAGTGCTACAATGGAAGGTTCATCTAAAAGAATCTTCCCTGTATTGTTTACAATAATGGAATTGGCAGTTCCAAGGTCCATTGCCAACTCTTGTGTAAATGAAAATAATCCCATATATTTTGGTTGTTGCGAGTTACGGGTTACGAGTTGCGGGGTTGTTTGGGAAAACCTTTAACCGTACACCTTCTAACTTCTATATTTCTAATTTCTAATTTCTTTTAGACGCAATGCATTGCGTCTCTACTAATGTTTAAAATGCCTGATTCCGGTGGTTGCCATCGCCAAACCATTTTCATTGCAGTATGCAACCGATTCGGCATCTTTAATGGAGCCTCCGGGTTGAATAACAGCCGTAATTCCGGCTTTATGCGCGATTTCAACACAATCGGGGAACGGAAAAAAAGCATCGGATGCCATAACTGCTCCTTTGAGATCAAAATGGAATGCTCCGGCTTTCTCAATTGCCTGATTCAGGGCATCTACGCGCGATGTTTGTCCGGTTCCGCTGGCAATCAACTGTCTGTTTTTCGCCAAAACTATGGCGTTGGATTTAGTATGTTTCACCAAAATGTTGGCAAACAACAAGTCCTCCATTTCTTTATCGGTTGGCGCTTTTGTAGTTACAACCGTTAAATCATGCTGTGTTTGAACGCTCGTATTTTTATCCTGTACCAAAACTCCGTTTAATACAGAACGGAATTGCGTGTTATTTGTTTCATTTTGAGTCGATTTTTGTTTCAAAATTATTCTATTTTTCTTTTGAAACAAAATATTCAACGCATCTTGCGAATAATCGGGCGCAATAATTACTTCAAAGAATATCTCGTTTATGGCTTTTGCAGCCTCTGCATCCACTTTGCGATTTGTAACCACAATTCCTCCAAAAGCGGAGATCGGATCAGCAGCCAAAGCCGCTTCCCATGCCTCTTTCACCGTTGGACGACACGCCATGCCGCAGGCATTATTGTGTTTGAGAATTGCCAATGCAGTTTCATCGAAGTCAGCAATAAGTGAAACGGCGGCATCTATATCAAGTAAGTTATTGTACGAAATTTCCTTACCGTGCAATTGTTCAAAAACTTCATCAAAGCTACCGTAAAAAGTTCCTTTCTGATGTGGGTTTTCTCCATATCTCAATGCTTTGGCATTGTTGGCTGAAACGCGTAAAACGGAATTTTCTCCTTTATCGAAATAGTTAAAAATAGCCGAATCGTAACCCGATGATACGGCAAAAGCTTCTTTAGCAAACCAACGGCGGTCTTCAATATCTGTACTTCCACTTTTTTCTTTCAGCAAATTCCTTAACGGCTTATATTGCTCTTTAGATGCTACAACAATAACATCCTTAAAGTTTTTGGCGGCTCCACGAATAAGTGATATCCCGCCAATATCTATTTTTTCAATAATCTCTTCTTCAGATGCGTTTCCGGCAACAGTTTTCTCAAACGGATATAAATCAACAATTACTAAATCGATGGAGGGAATATCATAAGACTTTATAATTTTTCGGTCTTGTTCTTCATCGCGCCGATACAAAATTCCTCCAAAAACTTTTGGGTGCAACGTCTTCACACGTCCACTTAAAATGGATGGATAACCGGTAATATCTTCAACCGATTCGCACTCGTAACCCAGCGATTGAATAAAATCCCGAGTTCCTCCTGTCGATATAAGTTTGACATTTAAATTATTCAGCAATTCCAATATCTCATTCAAACCGTCTTTGTGGGAAACCGAAATGAGTGCCGAATTTATTTTCTTTGACATTAATGATTACTTTTTTAAAGGAATACAAAGGTATAAAATCTATCGTAATTTTGATGAATAAAAGTTGTTAGATTTGGAAAAAATAAAAAAACAGCCTACAATCACTTGCCGGCTGAACAATTGTGGTTAAGGAAACCACTAAATAGAGAGAATGAAAAATTTTATTCATAGTGTAAGCTATTTGAGTCGCGAGCTTCTCAATGCTCAATTCTTGCTATAGGCAGAGATCGAAAGAAATCGGCTCAATGAAATAGCTCGGTAACGATGGTTTTTTTTCTGTCTAACACAGCGAACTTGTTTTTAGGAGCAACAGTTTGCTTCTCATCATTATCTGGTTTTGGGAAAAACAACTTCACTTTTATCTCCTCACCCACGTTCTCATTAGCATAAAAGTTTCCGTTGTTTATATTGTCATTGGTTTTCAATGTTAATAGGTAATTTAGGTCGTCTATGGAATTATTTAAAGCAATGTACTCTGTGCCACTTCCTCTGTGGGAATGAGCAATATTTGTCCAAATACTCGAAACCGCCAACCTTGTTTTTTTTATGGTGCTGCCACGCAGGATAATACTTTCTGCAATACCCGAAAAAGCTCCTATGGATTCTTTACATAATTCACGCACAAAATTATCAATGGCTAACAGAAGTTCTTCTTTGTTCTGCTGTGCATTTTCTATATAATTTTCGTTTCCTCCGTAATGCGCTACCAACATTTTCACAGCCGAAGGCGAAAGATTAGAAAGAACAATGTCTGCAAATCTTTCTGCATCGGGAATTCGTGCTATTTTCCTCATCCATTTAGGTAGATACGCAGACAATGATGAATGATACTCGTGAATAAGTGCCGATACCATTTCATTGAAACCCACATCAATCATTTTTTCTGCATATAGCTGAAAACTCATTCCGAAAGGGATTGGATAATCTATACTGTCAATTAATTTTGTCTGCACATAAACCTGATTATCGGCAACATCAATAATTCGATATGGACAAGGATAAGTTACGATAGATCCTGTTTCAATATCGTAAAGGTAGTTACCGTTTTTGTCTTCTATTTTAGCAATATCCGATGCGTGAAAATGTCCGGTGAATACAACATTCAGTCCGGCTTCCATAAATGACTTTTGAACCCATTCAAAATTTTCCACCAGATAAGGAGCTGCAAAAAAAGATTGATAATCAAAGTGTTCCACCACCCCATGATGCATCATGGCTATTACTTGTTTACCAAGCAGTTTTGCTACCTGAATTTCAGTTTTTATCCAATTCATGGTTTCGGGTTTAATTGTACCGTGAGTAACACACGAATCTTTTTTTGCACCTCGGGAAACAAAAGTGTTATCGTAATATTTGCACGCGTCAATACAAATTACGCGCAATCCCTCAATAGGTTCATTCACGTAACTCAGCGAATGTTTATCCAAGCTAATAGCAGTGCCATAACCATAATCCGCGTAAATATTCTTAAATTCAGCCGGAGAAATCGATTGCACATTTCGAATTTCATTTCCGTGAAAGCTTACCGCTTCGGGATTATCAATATCGTGATTTCCGGGAATCACCAACACTTTAACTCCTTTTTCACGAAGTGGATTTAATAATTCGGCTACCCCTTTGTGACTAATTAGCTCACCGTCTTTAGTCAAGTCACCGGGAACAAGAACAATGTTTACATCTTCGTTGAGCAAGTTTTCAACCGATTTTCGTAGTAAAGCATCGCTTTCAAGCAGTAATTTTCTGTCGCGCTGCAAATAATCATCCAGCGCCTTGCCTTTTTCGACAATCAGCGCCGGATGTGTGTAATGAAGATCGGATATTACGCCAATTCTGGCATGTTGCGCCTTAACGGCAAAAAACGAAGTGATAACTAAAAACAAAAAAATAGACGAAATATTTTTTTTCATTTTGCAGAAATTATAAATTTCATGCTGCAAAACTACACAATGAATGTTACGAACCGCCTACGTTTTTATTAAGATAAAATGAAGTTTTGGTTGCAGTATTGTTAAGCAGAAACGGTGTGCTGTATCTAAATAATGTTTTAAGACACAGAGGGGCACAGAGAAAATTCGTACGCGCCCTGCGGTTCCAACCGCAGGGCGTATAACGCACGCGTGCTACAAATAAATAGCCGGGCAGCATTCGCAAACACTTGCCCGACTATTCCAACACAGTTGCCCAACAACATCCGGCAGCAGGACAACTACCAACAACTAATTGCTCAAAGAGCCGGCATCTTTGAATTTG
>JAUNUM010000051.1 GCA_030538215.1 Bacteroidia bacterium | reverse complement strand
AAAATCTGTAGTTTTTTCCCCACCTTTGCGTCTAACAAATAAAACGAAGAGAAAAAGATGCATCTCGAAAAAGAATTTGAAGCCCTTGTAACGCAATACAAAACCAATATGTACATGATTTGCTACATGTATGCCAACGACAAAGACGAAGCCAACGACTTTTTTCAGGAAACGCTTATACGCCTGTGGCAGGGATTTTCGCAGTTTCGCGGTGAAAGCAATATCAACACGTGGATTTCGCGCATCTGCATCAATACTTGTATTTCAGGACTTCGGAAAAAGAAGAAACATTCGGGCGCTGTGCCGCTCAGCATCGATCTGGAGTTTCTGGAAGAAAACAACGAAAGCGGAAAACAATTGGCGCAGATGTATCGGCTTATCAACAAACTGGGCGTGCTGGACAAAGCGTTGATCCTGCTCTGGCTCGACAATATGAACTACGCCGAAATCGCCGAAATAATGGGTATATCGGTTTCCAACGTATCGGTAAAACTGATGCGGATAAAGGAGAAACTGAAAACAATGGCTTCCGCCGCTGCGTCTGACGGACAGTGTCCGACTTTTGACGGATTACCCATCTGACGCATTAGTTTACATTCATTACGCATCAGACCGGCAATCGGTCAGATGCTTCGCAAAATTCACAACTGATTGCAAACTATTAATAATCAACTACACCTCTTCTAAACGAAGTTTGCTCCCTCTCTTGTGGAGAGGGACGGGGAGAGGTTTTAAACTTTTAAACTTTTTTGAATATGGAACTCGAACAACTAAAACAACAATGGGATATTTTACATAAAAAATTGGATGAACAGCAAATTATCAATAAACGGTTGATGGAGAATGCGGTAAAAGGAAAAATAAAATCAATTTCAAATGAAAATTGGGGCGGATTAATATTGGTTGTTTTTACAATTCCTTTTATTTGGATAATGCAACATAACTACAAAAGCTTGGATACAGATGTATTTTATTTTGCCTTATTCCTTATGTTTTTGTCCTTATTATTTTCGATATATTCTACTTTTCTTTTCGATAAAACAATGAAGAAAAAAAGTATTTTGGAAAGAGAAAAAGGACTTTTAAAATTTAAAAAAATAAATTACATAAGTACTTTTATTATTACTGTATTGGCTATTGTCTTTATGGTTTGGGTAGTAATTTCAATGTATAAACAATTTATGCAAGCCAATATGCTGGAAATAGCTATCCTCTTTTTTATAGCAGCAATGGGATTTGGGATTTGGGTTACCTATAAATATTTTCGAAAAATTAACGAACTCCACCAAAGCATCTCCGACCTCAAAGAATTTGAAAAAGAGTAATTTTTTCTCTTCATTCGTTTTTACTGAGGGCGTCACTTAAAGTGACACCCTCAGTTTTTCATACAGAATTGATTGACAACCGCACAGAAAAGGATGACGACCGTGCAGAAATGAATAAGCACCACGCGGAAATAGATATGTACCGAGATAGAAACGGATGAGTACCGCTCAGAAATGAAGTTGTACCGTGCAGAAATGAGAAAGTACATGGTTACTATCTATTTCGGTATGGTACTTATTGATTTTTGTTAATCACTTATCCATTTCGGGACGACACAAATACATTTCGTTACACAAATATTTCATTTCCGTTAAAGTATAATCTCTTTTAAATTAACTGCCGCTTATTTTATACCTTTGCGAGATGATTTTCCACCCATTAAAACTCGTTTTCAACCTAAAACGCATAATTTTGCAACGAACGGTTCGCGAAATTCCTGTTTTATACCTTGTCCTGTTGTCCGTTTTTATATTTGCGGCATTGTGGGCATTACTCAAGGCGGATATTGCCGTAACGTGGAAATCGGTTTCAATAGTAGCTCTGCTGCAACTGCTTATCTGCACGCGGTTGAAATACCGAAGCAACAAAAAAGAGTTTTTGAATCAATATCCACAATTGTTTGCCACATGCCTATCTGTAGATATTTTTTTCACCACGCTTCCATTCTTGCTGCTTCACTTCAGTTTTTGGTTCGTGGCAGTTTTCGTGGCAATGTTGTATGTTCTGTTCGCAACAAAAACGGATACCGTAATCAAACTGAAAAAGCCCGTTCTCCCTTCGCCGTTTTTTCCGAAGAGCGCCTATTTGTGGCATTCACAATTTAGGGTTTTCTTGCCGGCGGTATGGTTGTTTATGGTTGCAATCATCATTGTGGCACATATTCACGATAATTTCAACCTTGCTATGGTAGTTTATTGCGGAGGTGTACTCATTTCACTTTCGGCTGTCATTCTGCAAAAAGAGGAATCCGATTTTATCCATATTTACCTGAACAGCAAATACTTAATCCGCAAAACGACCACCGAAACAATTATCTGCACCGCTATCCTCTCTTTGCCCATTGCTGCCTTGCTCCTGCTTTTGTTCCCGCCACAATGGTGGATAATTCTGTTATCAACAGCAAGTATTTTACTGATTAGTTTGACTTTGCTTTGGACGAAATACATTTTTTATCCATCCATGTTATTGGTTGCGTTGCTCTCGGTCATCGGAATATTTATTCAGGCAACGCTTGCCGTTTCGGTTTATGGCATGGTGTTGATACCGTTTTATTATGTCGGACTTTTCTATTTTCTCACAAAGAGAAGCCGAAGATATTTTACAGAAAATGAAAGAATTAATTATTGAAAACTTACGCAAATCCTATTCCGATGTTCCGGTGTTTGAGGGCGTAAACCTACATTATCGTTCGGGTTTACTCAACGGAATAATCGGCAAAAATGGTGCAGGAAAAAGCACGTTTTTCAACTGCATTGCACGCATTATTGCGTATGAAGGAAATATTGCACGAAAAAACATCGAATCCATCGGGACGCTGTCGGCAAATCAGTATATATTTCCGCGCATTACGGGATATGAGTTTGTTCGATTTTGTTTGTCGGCAAAAAAACGTCCCGAAAACAAACAACGCTTACTGCAACTAAACGAGTTGTTTGAATTGCCACTCAAAAAATACGCCGAAAATTATTCTACCGGAATGCTCAAAAAGTTGCATCTTTTGGCGCTACTTCTTCAAGAAAACGATTTGCTGATGTTAGACGAACCTTTCAACGGGTTGGACATTCAATCGGCAGCCTATCTATCTGAAATTCTGAAAGAGATGAAACACACTAATTCGCTTATTTTTATCTCTTCGCACGACATTTCTCATCTACTAAAAATAGTCGATACCCTGACCGTTATCGAAAACGGAAGTGTCTATCTGAAAACGGAATCGCTGTCGGATATTGAAAAAACGTATCAAAAAGAAGCGGAAGAGAGAGTGAAGAGTGTATTTATCAAACAAATAGATTGATTTATTAAAATTAATGGCACAGAGAACACACAGAGTTTGGCACAGGGCTACACAGAGAACACTCCGTGCAACTCCGTGAATTCTCCGTGATCTCAGTGTAAAAAAACAACGCAACATGCAAAAACCCTATCGCGATTTCTCCGAGTTTCTTTCGCTGAAATTCCCCTATAAAGTACAAAAAATATCCATCAACGCCGGATTTACGTGTCCCAATCGCGATGGAAGTAAAGGGCGCGGAGGATGCACCTATTGCAATAACCAAAGTTTCAGCCCGGGATACGGAAAACCCACAAAAACCATTTCGGAACAGTTGAAAGATGGAATCGACTTCTTCTCGCACAAGTATCCCGAGATGAAATACCTGGCCTATTTCCAATCGTACACCAACACGTACGACAGCGTGGAAAAACTCATTGCCATGTACGAAGAAGCGTTAGCCTACCCCAATGTTGTCGGTTTAATCGTCGGCACACGCCCCGATTGTATGCCCGATAAATTGTTGGACTATTTTGCGGAATTGAACAAAAAAACGTTCGTTTTAATAGAATACGGCGTAGAAAGCACGCTCAACAAAACGCTGGAACGTGTAAACCGACAACACACACGGGAAGAATCGGCAGAAGCTATTCGAAAAACCGCCACGAAAAATATTCCCGTCGGGGCACATTTAATACTCGGACTGCCGGGCGAAACAGACGAAAATATTCTGAATCACGCTACTGAAATATCTAAACTACCGCTCACAACTGTAAAACTTCATCAACTGCAAATCATTCGGGGCACAGCCATGGCAAAAGAATATAAGTTGTTACCTGAATCGTTTCACATTTTTGAACTCGAAGAGTATATCGATTTGTGTGTGGATTTTTCAGAACGGCTGCATCCCGATTTCTATATCGAACGATTTGCCTCACAATCGCCAAAATCGTTACTTATCGCTCCCGACTGGGGATTGAAAAACTACGAACTGACGGAAAAAGTAATTAAAAGGTTTCGAGAACGAAATTCATGGCAAGGAAAACTTTACACGTCCGATAGCTCCAAGTAAAAATTCAAACAAATGCGCGTTTACGATAACACTATAAATCACTACAAATAGTGATTTTTTTTCTGACGAAACTGTTGTTACTTTGCAGCCACATAGTTATCAGCATTATTTTATGAATTTTAATAGACAAGTTATCTCTAATCTAAAAAAATCAATTACTGTCTTTGCTCTCCTCGCGCACTCATTATCGATATTTTCCACCGAAACAGATACCCTTCGGAATATCAATCTTGATGACGTTATCGTTAGCGGTATTAAACACGAACAACGCTATTGGAAATCATCCGTGGCAGCCACCACCATTTCATCGAAGGCAATGACCGGACTGCAAATCAGCGAAATGAAAGATTTCACAGCCATTATTCCTAACTTTTTCATGATTGACCGCGACAGCAAACTCACATCATCGGTTTTCGTACGCGGCGTGGGAACGCTCATCAGCACACCGGGCGTAGCCATGTACGTAGACGGCGTACCGCACTTTGAGAAATCATCGTTCGACATCAATCTTACCGAAATTGAGCGCGTGGAATTTCTTCGTGGCCCACAAGGAACACTTTATGGGCGCAATGCTATGGGCGGTATTATTCACGTGTATACCAAATCGCCGCTCCGCCATCAGGGAACAAAACTGCGAATTCGTGGCGGAAAGTACGGCGATGCCTATGTGATGTTTTCGCATCTGGGCCGCATTTCCGATAAACTGGGCTATTCTGTGGCAGCTGATGTTAGCAACTACGACGGTTACATCCAAAACGTAACGCTCAATCGCAAAGCCGACTACGCCCAAACCGCATCGGTAAACGCAAAGATGGAATGGATAGCCGCACCACAACTCAGTTTCAGACTTGTAAACGGATTCGATTATACGAGCCAAGGCGCATTTGGTTACGGCAAGTACGATTATCGCAAAAACGAAAATACAAGTATTCACGAACGTATTGCTCCCGTAGCGCAAGACCACGCCGGAAGTTACCATCGCAAGCTCTACGACGGCGGTCTGCAAACCGATTATTACAACCAATGGTTTTGGTTGCGTTCGCAAACATCGGTGCAGTTGCTCCACGACACATATAACACGGACCAAGATCTTTCGCCCGAATTTAAATACATTGTGCGCACAGGCGATAAACAACGTCTCTTTTCGCAAGAAATCAATTTACGTTCATTATACAGCGAACGTTATCGCTGGCATTTGGGCGTGTTTACCTTTCGACAAAGCATCAATCGAAACACCGACATAACCACGCCACGCGCCGTTAATCACAAGCACCACAGAATTACCAATTCGGGATTTGCCGTGTATCATCAATCAGACATTAATCTCACACGAAAACTCACGCTGGAAGCAGGAATACGCTACGATTGGGAACGAATGAACCTCGACTACGATGAACACAGTACATCGCCACAGGGTGCACCGACGGGAAACCCTTTTACGGTGGAAATATCGCCCACATTCAGCATCTGGTCTCCTAAAGTGGCACTCAACTGGCAATTATCCGACCATTATCAGCTTTATGCAAGCGTGTCGAGAGGATACAAAACAGGCGGTTTTAATCAAATAATCAAAAAAGATCAGGACGAAAGCAACCGATTTTTACCCGAAAGCAGCTGGAACTACGAAATCGGCGGTAAGTTCCTTACGCTGGGACAAAAGCTGCAAGCCGAATGGGCATTGTTTTATATCGATATCCAAAACCAACAAGTGCGTCAGGCCATTCCGGGAACAGGTAGCCAGATAACAAATGCAGCTCGTTCGCGCAATATTGGCGGAGAATTTTCGTTTCGTTCACAACTGAGCCGTAACTTTTCGTTATCGGGAAGCTACGGCTACACCCACGCCAAGTTTGTACAATACGTGCGCGATGCAGCCAAAGATATCCGTTTCGATGGAAAATTCACACCTTTTGTGCCGCGCCACACATTTTCAGCAAATGCCGAATACATACTTCGTCCCACCCACACCCAATTATTTGAGCACATTACGTTTGCACTTAACTATAACGGTATTGCGGATTTATACTGGAACGAAGACAACCTCCTCCGACAGCCATTCTACGGATTGCTGGGTGCTAATATCGGCATAAAACGAGGTTTGGTTACGCTTAATATATGGGGTAACAACTTGCTCAACGAAAAATATACATCCTATCTGTTTCGGGTGGAGCCATCGTATTACGCACGCCCCGGACGCCCTATGACGATGGGAGCAACAGTAACAATTGAAATATAACCGGTAGAAACACACGAAACATGTGTCTTTACCAATTTTACAAATAAACGACTATTGAATAAAAAGTACAACCTTTTTACTTTTTTCACACTCTACATCGCGCAATCCATTCCGATGAGTTTCTTCGCCACTGCATTGCCTGTGCTAATGCGGCAAGGCGATTATTCGTTGTGGGCAATTGCAATGTTGAAGCTCATTAAACTGCCGTGGATTATAAAATTTCTATGGTCGCCGTGGGTTGACAGTCGCAGCGAATCGGTACGCGATTACAAGCGCTGGATTATCGGCTCCGAAATTATATATGCGGGCATCATTCTGTTTGTGGCATTTTTGCGCATCGAAACTGATTTTTCACTCATCATCACGCTGGTAATTTTGGCATTTATCGCGTCCGCCACACAAGATATTGCTACCGATGCCATGGCAGCACGTGCCTTTCCACGAAACGACAGTAGCTTACTCAATAGCATGCAATCTATGGGTTCGTTTACGGGAAGCATGGTTGGCGGTGGATTTTTATTGCTTATTTTTCATCAGGTTGGCTGGGGAAAATTACTGCCGTGGGTGGGAATTTTTGTACTGGTAGCGCTTATTCCGTTGTGGTTCAACAAAAAAATAACGCTACGCGAACGCAAAGTGAAAGAAAAAGCCAAACCAAAAGATATGTATCTGTTTTTCAGGCAGAAAAATATCGGATGGCACATTGCTTTTCTGCTCCTGTTTTATGCGGGGCTCATCGGCATTCTCTCCACTCTCCGTCCTTATATGGTGGATTTAGGATACGATATGAAAGAAATCGGCGCCATGGTAGGTGTTTTCGGAACAGCTACAGGCATTTGTTGCTCGTTTCTTTCGGGAGTTTTTATTCGAAAAATCGGAAAGAACAGTTCACGAAAAATCATTTCGACACTCATTGTGGGTGTGGCAGCTTATTTTTTATGGTTTTCCACCTCCGAAACAATTACGCACACGATGATGCTTACGGGTATCGGACTATTGTGGGGAACATACGGAATGGCTACCACCATGGTGTACACCACATCAATGGATATTGTGCGCGACGGTCGCGAAGGAACTGATTTTACCATGCAAATCGTCATCACGCACCTGAGTTCCATGCTTGTAGCCATCGGATGTTCACGCTTTGGCGATGTGCATGGTTTCAGGGGAATGTTTGTGCTGGAACTTGGCATTGCCCTTGTCGCATTTGCTTACGTAATGTTTTATAAACCGCAAGCTCAATGAGTTTTAAAACACACATTATCAATCCGAAATCCGAAATTAAATAAATGACTAATTTACTTACAAAATACAACATCCCTGTTCCACGATACACAAGCTATCCACCCGCCAATTTTTTTCATGAACAATTTACCGAAAATGATTTGCGACAGGCCATAGTAACATCCAATGAATGTGAGCCACAACACCTTTCGTTCTACATTCATATTCCGTTTTGCCGCCGCCTCTGTCATTATTGTGGATGCAACGCCTATCCCATGCAGCGCGATAACGAAGTGAAAGCTTACGTTGATGCGGTATTGCAAGAAATTGAGCTGGTTTGTGAGCACATTGGCAAAAACCGAAAAATTGCACAAATTCACTACGGTGGCGGCTCGCCCACAGCTATTCCTGCCATATATATCGAACAGATAAACAAGGTGTTATTCGATAAGTTCGCGTGTATTGAAAACCCCGAAATTGCTATTGAATGCCATCCGGGATATATGGATGAAAACGATTTTGAGACACTTATCGGTGCAGGATTTAACCGAATAAGCATTGGTATTCAGGATTTTAATACAGATGTACTGAAGGCTGTAAATCGAGTGCCATCAAATTTGCCAATCGAAAGTATCGCCAAATTACTTCGTGCACACAATATCCGTTTTAATCTTGATTTTATTTACGGACTTTCGCTGCAAACCGAAAAAAGATTCGCAGATACCATTTGCCGTGCCATTGCCGTATCGCCCGACCGATTGGTTACATTTTCTTACGCACACGTTCCGCATTTATACAAACGACAAGCATTACTCGAAAAAACGGGACTTCCTTCGGAAACAGTTAAAAAAAATCTATACAAAACGGCACAAAAACTTTTGCTTGAAGCAGGATACAGGCAAATCGGACTTGACCATTTCGTGAAAGACGACGATGAACTGTTTCACGCGGCACAATCACACACGCTGCATCGGAATTTTCAGGGATATTGTACGCGGCGCACTACAGGACAAGTGTACGCTTTCGGCGTTACTGCCATCAGTCAATTGGCAGGGGCATATGCGCAAAACACAAAAAATATTGCAGAATATATCACACTGATCGGACAGAAAAAAATCCCCGTAAAGAAAGGTTATTCGCTATCGCCTGACGAACAAATAACACGGGAAGTAATTACCGAATTGATGTGTAACGAGCAGGTTGACTGGCAACTACTTTCTGATAGATTGCAACTTCCCATCTCAACTGTAAAATCGGCTACGGCATACTCCGATACGGCTTTACAGGCATTTGCCGACGACGGTATCATCGTTTTTGATAATTATAAAATCGCTATGTGTGAAAAAGGATCACCCTTTGTGCGCAATGTGGCAGCATCACTGGATAAATTACTGATAAACACCGATAAGACGTTTTCAAAACCGATATAAGCCTTTTATTTTGTACGGGTTCACATGAAAAAGAGTATATTTGTGGAAAATCCATCTCCTATGCTTGATAAACTTCAACTTTCATTTATTTCGGACATAAAAAACAAAGTTCGGCAAGCCCAATACGATGCGCTTAAATACGTGAACGTAAAGCTGATAAATTTATATTGGGAAATCGGAAAATCCATCAGCGAAAAACAGAGCGAAAGCTGGGGCAAGTCCATCGTCCCCACATTATCTGCAGAATTGCAAAAAGAATTTCCCGGAATAGCTGGATTCTCTGTAAGTAATTTGTGGCAAATGGCGCAATTTTATTCTGAATATCAAGGCGTTAAAAATCTCCAGCCACTGGTTGGAGAAATTAGCTGGACAAAACATCTTGTTATAATAAACAAATGCAAGGATAATTTAGAACGCCAATTTTACATTTTAGCCACAAAAAAATTCGGATGGTCGAAAAATGTTCTTATTCATCAGATTGAAAATAAAACGTATGAAAGGCATCTCTTGAATCAGACGAATTTTGAAGAAACGCTTCCCGCGACAATAAAAAATCAGGCACACTTAGCAGTAAAAGATGAATATACGTTTGACTTTTTGAATCTTGCAGAGAATCATGCCGAAAGCTTACTCGAAGAAGAATTAGTGAAAAATATTCGTAATTTTTTACTCGAAATGGGACATCAGTTTGCTTTCGTAGGCAATCAATTTAAGCTACAAGTCGATGAAAAGGAATATTTTATAGACTTATTGCTCTATCACAGACAATTGCAAAGTTTAGTTGCAGTAGAGTTAAAAATAGGAGAATTTATACCTGAATATAAGGGAAAAATGGAGTTTTACTTAACACTTCTGAACGAGAAAGTAAAACTTCCAAACGAAAACGATGCTATCGGAATTATCATTTGCAAAGAGAAAAACCGCACAATCGTGGAATATTCGCTCAAATCGAGCCAAATGCCTATCGGTATTGCCACTTATGTTACTCATGCCAAACTACCGAAAAACTATAAAAACCTACTTCCCGATAGTAAAATAATTTCAGAAAAAATCGAGCGTTTCTTTCCAAAATAATTTAGCATGTATGCCCGAAAAAAATATTGAAATACAAAAAGATATCCTTATCATCGGTGCAGGAATCACAGGATTATCTACTGCCGTAGGGTTGATTAAACGTGGATTTTCAGTTGCTGTGCTCGAAAAATCCAATCGCATAGGCGGACAAATACGTACGTTTCACGAAAACGGATTTGTGTTTGAATCGGGCGCAAATACAGGTTCAGGCGCATCCAATGAAGTAGTGGAGCTATTTAACGAGCTGCACCCCGATTGTGAAATTGAGTTTGCCCGAAAAGAAGCAGAACGGCGACTTATTTGGAAAAACGGTCGTTTCCACGCGCTTCCCAGTGGGTTGTGGAGCGGAATTACCACACCGTTATTTACATTTTCCGATAAGATTCGTATTTTGGGAGAATCGTGGCGCACCAAAGGGACTAATCCCAACGAATCGGTGGCGGATTTAACAGTGCGCCGTCTGGGAAAATCTTTTCTTAACTATGCCATCGATCCGTTTTTGTCTGGAATCTACGCAGGCGATGCCGAAACACTTATTACACGCCACGCGCTACCGAAACTTTACAATCTGGAGCAAAACTACGGCAGTTTCATCGGTGGCGCAATAAAAAAAGCGAAGGATAACAAAAAAACGGACTCTAAAAATCAGCAAAAGAGAGGTATTTTCAGCACAAAAGGCGGTATGGAGAATTTTCCTCGGGCAATGGCGAAACGTGTGGGATTGGAAAATATATTCTTGTCGTGCAACAACGTTTCGGTGCAGCCCGATTCGGAAACGGGAATTTGGAAAACTACCACCGTTAAAAATGGAAAAACGTTGTCACTAAAATCAAAACACGTGGTCACAACCGTGGGCGCATATGCTTTACCCACAATTTTACCATTTGTAGAAGAAACCGCCATGCAACAAATCACCAACCTTCGCTATGCGCCTGTAACTCAGGTTGCCGTAGGCGTCAAAAACCGTGAAGGGCTAAATTTCAATGCATTCGGCGGACTAATCTCATCGAAAGATAACGAAGATTTTCTGGGAATTTTGTTTCCATCGGCTTGTTTTTCGGGAAGATGCCCCGAAGACGGGATGTTATTCTCATTTTTCATGGGCGGTATGAAAAGACGTGAGTTAACGGAACTTAACGATGAGGAAATAACGGAAAAAGTTATCCGTGCATTTCATCGAATGCTGGGTTTTCTGCCTCAAAAAACACCGGATTTAATTCAGATTTTTCGTCACAAATATGCTATTCCACAATACGAACTATCATCGGAACAACGCTTTAAAGCCATTTTGGATTTAGAGAAACATTATCCGGGGTTGCATATCGCAGGAAATTTGCGTGACGGAATCGGTATGGCACATCGCATTATTCAGGGAACAAATCTGGCAAGTGAAATAAAATAGTGAAATCACATTTTGTAATTCCACTCGCGTTGCGAATATTTATTTCGTTGCAATGCTTCAATGTCTGCTATATCAGCCGTGGAAAATAATGTCAATTCGCCAACCTCATAATATCTCATCGACTCATCTGTAAACCGCTTTACAAACTCTTGAAAGGGAAAGACATTCTTTTTCTGTTCTTTCAAAAAAGAACTTATATTTTTCACAGGACTTGGTACCGAAGCCGTTGCTTTGGCTATAAGATTTCTTTTTTCGGGATTTAGCGAACGCTGCAAATGCTCCAAATTACTTTCGTAAAGCAATGTTCCGTGGTGCAGCTCACGACCTTTTGATACGTGCGATGCAGTACCCGAAACTTTGTGTCCGTCGGGCAGCCACAGATCTTTTCTTTTTCCTATTTCGACAGGAATATCCAGTTGATAAAGCCCATGAGTTACGGGCAGAAGAAAATCGGCACTAAGAGGCGCTTCTGTCTTGTTGGAAATAAAGCAGTAATTCAAATTTCCCAAATCGTGATATACCGCTCCCCCACCCGATAATCGACGAATGACTCGAATATCATTTTCGATACAAAAATCAAGATCCACCTCATTCACCACCGCCTGATTATAACCGATAATAACGCAAGGTTCATTCACATACAAAAACAAATATTCTTCTTGTGTAGAGAAAAGATACTCTTCTGCTGCCAAGTTAAAAGAAGGGACATGCGAATGGGAGAAAAGAACTAGCATAAAAAACCGAAATAACAATTGGGGTATTAGCTTGGCTCAATAAAAGACTTAGAAACTGTTTTGAATCTGTAAAAACTTGTCCCATTTTTGATAGATTCAAAACAGTTTCTAAAAAGTTAAGATTATTATATTACTTAAGCCATGTGGACAATTAAAACTCAAAAACGACTTCCTTAAATATTTCGCTCACCGTGGGATGAGGAAATACAACTTTTTTCATTTCTTCTACCGTCATTTCCTGCTCTATTGCCATACATGCCCCGTAAATCATTTCGCTACAAGGATTTCCCAACATGTGAACACCTATCACATCGTTGTGTTTTTCTCCTACAATTACTTTGCAAACACCGTTTCCACCTTCGTTTTCAGCAACAAAACGTCCGGCATATGCCATGGGCAATTTAGCTACTTTAAATGGAATACCTTTGGCTTTTGCCGATTCTTCGGTTTCGCCCACTCCTGCTACTTCGGGATTGGTATAAACCACACCGGGAATTGCATTGTAGTGCATTGTGTCGTTTTTTCCCGTAAGATTATTAACCACTACTTCGCCTTCGCGGCTTGCCGTATGCGCCAACAGGGAGAATCCGGTAACATCGCCGGCGGCAAAGACATCAGGAACACTGGTACGCATTTTCTCGTCCACTTTAATTCCTCCCCGATGTAATTCCACGTTTAAGTTTTCGAGCCCAAATCCTTTTGTAACTGCTCTACGTCCCACGCTCAACAAAATTTTATCACCTTCAACGGAATGAGAAGTTCCATCTTTTTCGAAAATCACCTTATTACCTTCTACCTGAGTTACCTTAGCATTCAGATTAAACTCGATGCCTTTTTTAGCATAAATATCGCGAAGCATCGCCGAGATTTCTAAATCTAAACCTCCTAAAATTTCAGGAAGCATTTCAATCACGGTAACTTTGGTTCCTAAGCTATTATAAAAACTGGCAAATTCCATTCCAATAACTCCACCGCCTATAACCACCAACGATTTTGGTTGTTCTTTGAGAGCAAGAATTTCACGATTGGTAAGGATGATATCTCCTGCTTCGGCTACGCCCGGAATAGGAGGAACAGAAGCTTCAGAACCGGTGCATATCAATAACTTTTCTCCAACATACGTTTCTCCGTTACAAGAAATTTCAAAACCTTTTTCGGATTTTCCGATAATAGAGGCTTCGCCTTCGACCACAGTAACGTTGTTGACTTTCATTTTGGTTTTGACTCCTGCAACCAATTTGCGTACTACTTTATTTTTTCGCGATACAATCTTTTCGTATTCGAAGCGAACATTTTCAGCAGAAACACCATATTTATCGCCAAATAAAGCATTCTCATATATTTTTGCGCTATAGAGCATTGTCTTAGTAGGAATACATCCCTCGTTAAGGCAAACACCCCCCATCGATTTCTTTTCAAATAAAATCACATTTAGTCCTTCGTGTCCTGCGCGTTCGGCAGCAACATATCCGGCAGGACCACCGCCAATGATTAACAAATTGTACATTTTTTGATTTTTAATAAATAGTCGATTTAAAGATTTTTATTTCAATAAGCAAGGATTTGCAATTTCTCTGTTTTTCCTTGTTGTTGTATAATTCAAGCAAGAAACAACGGAAAAGACCGAAGTTTTTTAATCAATTATCTCGAATCCCGTATAAGGCACTAACGCTTTGGGGATTTTTATTCCCTCGGGTGTCTGATTATTTTCCAACAAAGCCGCTACAATTCGAGGCAATGCCAATGCGCTTCCGTTTAGTGTGTGGCAAAGCTGTATTTTGCGATCCTCGTCCCGATAACGGCATTTCAATCGATTTGCCTGATAGTTCTCGAAATTAGAAACCGAGCTAACTTCGAGCCATCTCTGCTGCGCAGCAGAATACACCTCAAAATCGAACGTGAGCGCCGATGTGAAACCCATATCGCCACCGCACAAACGAAGAATTCTCCAGGGAAGTTCTAATTTTTCCACCAACGTTTGCACGTAACGAACCATTTCGTCTAATCGTTGATATGAATTTTCGGGTTTTTCGATGCAAACGATCTCCACTTTATCAAATTGATGCAAACGGTTTAATCCTCGCACATCTTTTCCGTAGGAACCTGCTTCGCGGCGGAAACAGGCAGAATAAGCAGCATTTTTTACCGGTAGATCATTTTCTTCCAAAATCACGTCACGATAGAGATTGGTAACCGGAACTTCTGCCGTGGGAATCAGATATAAATCGTCTAATCCCACGTGATACATTTGTCCTTCCTTGTCGGGCAATTGTCCTGTTCCAAATCCCGATGCAGCGTTTACCACATAAGGCGGCTGAACTTCAACAAATCCCGCATCGCGGGCATTATCGAGAAAGAAATTGATGAGTGCACGTTGCAAACGACTTCCTTTTCCTTTGTAAACAGGAAATCCGGCACCGGTAATCTTCACGCCCAGTTCAAAATCTATCAAATCGTATTTTTTCGCTAAATCCCAATGCGGAACCGCATCAGCAGGAAGTTGCGGCATATCACCGCCAGAACGTTCCACCAGATTATCTTCTGCCGATTTTCCTTCGGGAACCGAATCGTGTGGTAAGTTAGGAATAGTAACTAACAAATCCTGAATAGCTGTTTCGGTCTCTTTCAGTTCCATTTCATTGGCTTTAGAAATCTCTTTTAACTCCGATACTTGCTGTTTGGCAATTTCGGCTTCGTTTTTTTTGCCATCTTTCATCAGCCCACCAATTGATTTCGACAAAACATTGATTTCTGCCAGTTGGCTATCCAACAACGTTTGCGCACTACGACGTTTTTCGTCTAATTCAATTATCTGACTGATTATGCCTTCGGCATCGAATCTTTTTTTGGCAAGTTTGCGAATAACTTCTTCGCGATTTTCGTTAATTACTTTAAGTGTAAGCATAAGAAAACGGTTTCAACTGTTTTTGATTGAGAATATGCAAAGGTAACAAAAATTCCCGCGTCGAAACAGTTGCAACTCAAAATATATTTACTGGTAAAGTGGTAATCAGAATAATTGAAAATGAACAAAATCTTTCATTTGACGGTCTCTTCTCTTCCTTCTCTGATAATTCCGCACCACGATGTACGAAACAGCAGAAAAGGCGGCTACCACCAAGATATCCTTTAACACGCTATTTTTCATTGTTTGTAGTTTTTTAAATTATAACAGTCCTAGTTTTGCGTTCTCAACACAATCAATTTTTCGGGTATGAAGTTATACAAAATTATCTTTTCGTCAAAGGATACAATTAAATTTCAGCCTAAAAATTTAATTATTCAAGCAATTTCATCGTTTTTCAACTCAATTTGCACGACTTTTTTGGTATTTGATGTAATTTTAAATCGATTATCCGAGCGATATCCCACAACCCAAACCACATCTTCACCCGATAGCAAAATCCAGGTTTCTTCCTTTTGTTTCAAATTAAATTTCTGATCGGTAAAAAAATCACTCAACTTCTTTCGCCCTTTCATTCCGAAAGGAATAAACCAATCGCCCGATTGCCATTTTCGCAACACAAGCGGAAACGATAATTTATCGGCATCGGCGTACAATATATTGTTGCTTTTATCGATGGATTTCGGAACATCCGTTACCTTAATTTCTAAACGAATGGGATTTAAAATTTCTTGCGTAGTTAAATCGATAAGAAATGTTTGGTTGTCGTATTCTGATTTATTTATTTTATCGATAAGAAAATAATCACGGTCTTTTATTAATCGACGTGCGGAAGAATAAAACACTTTTCCAGGCGAAGCATCCATCGCATTATTCACATCTTCGATAACGGAAGGATGAAAACCAAGCGGCGAAAGAATTTCAAACAAAACCGATGACGGAGAAACTGTTTGTTTTAGCTTCTCGATATCAATTTTATCGTTCAGCAACACAGATTTCAAATCATTATCGATTGCTTCTTTATATACTTTTTCTGCTTCGGCTACGTTTTCGGATGTGCGAAAAATGCTTTCACTTACGGACGGATTTATTTTTTGCAACATCGGTAAAATATTCAGTCGAATATGATTGCGGGTATAAATATCTTCATGATTGGTGCTGTCTGTTCTGAAAGGGATTTCTCGTTCACGCAGGTAGTTTTCAATTTCGGTGCGAGTAACACAAAGCATCGGACGAACAATTTTTCCGTTCTTGGGCGATATTCCGCTCAATCCGCTAATTCCTGTTCCACGAATTAAATTCAACAGTACCGTCTCCACCGAATCATCTTTGTGATGAGCCACGGCAATAGCATCTGCAACAAACTGTTTTCGAATCACTTCAAACCACGAATAACGAAGTTCACGTGCCGCCATTTCGATAGAAATCTTTTTATCGGCAGCGTATTGTTTGGTATCAAAATCGATGGAAGTAAATTCGATATCATTCTCTTTGCACCATTTTTTTACAAATCTGGCATCGTCATCCGATTCTTCGCCCCGAAGATGAAAATTGCAATGTGCCGCAATGCATCGGTAACCCAGCAAAGTCAAAACATCCAATAAAACCATGGAGTCCGCACCGCCGCTCAACCCAACTATTAATGTTGTGTCAGCTTCAAACAGGCTCTTTTCGGCAATATATGTTTTGATTTTTTGGAGCATCGGAGAAGAAAAAAAGACATTTACTATTTTATTTTTAAATTGCCGGGGTTCTGTCTGCAATCCCAAACTTTATCTATGATAATTCTCTGATTGTCTATTCGATAAATAACTTTATATTTATTCAAAACAATTAGCGACCTGAAAATCTGGGACATATCTGCCAATAATTCTTCAACAGCCGCTATTTTAGGAAATCGAATTAAGATATCTACTTCATCTACAATTGTATTGTAAATATTTGCCGCAACTAATGGACTTTTTTCGTAATAGAATTCATAAATTGAATCCAAATCCGAAACAGCTTCCATTGACCAAATGATTTTCATTCCGGATTTTTATATCTGTTTTTAACTTCATTATGAGATAAAAACTCGCCTTTATCAACTTGTTCCACAGATCGTTCGATTCCTTCTCTCACTTCACTCACAGAATATTGACAGGGATAGTCAGTAGTTTTATTGCGTCTAAGACTTTTGAAGAACAAATCCAGTTCATCAAGGATAACTTCATCAACCGATTCATCCAGTACAGATTTTATCAAAATAGCTTTCTTTTCTAAAACTGTCATTTGTTTTTAATTTATAATTTTCTTCTTTACAAATATACGATATGTTTTTTAAAATCGGGTAGAAATGATTTCTTTCTTCAAAATCAAGGTAAATAGCCAAGAAAAATGTATTTTTGCATAAAATTTATGACAATAAAGATTGTATGTTAAATAAAATCCACTCGCTTCTTTCCGAAATAGAACAGCTTACGGCAGCGAAATCCGATGAACTGGAAGCACTACGCATCAAATACTTAAGTAAAAAAGGCATTATTTCTGTGCTGATGGACGATTTTAGGAACGTTGCTCCCGAGCAAAAACGCGAAGTCGGGATGAAACTGAACGAACTGAAACAGAAGGCTCAAGATAAAATTCAGTCGCTGAAAGAACAGTTTGGAAGTAATAATAAAAAGGACATCGATATTGATTTAACACGTACCGCTTACCCGATCTCTCTCGGCACACGCCATCCGATTTCGATTGTAAAAGAAGAAATTTGTGATATATTCAAACGTCTTGGTTTTTCCATCGCCGAAGGACCGGAAGTGGAAGACGACTGGCACGTTTTCTCGTCGCTCAACTTTGCCGAAGATCATCCGGCACGCGATATGCAGGATACCTTTTTCATTCAAAGTAATCCCGATATCGTATTGCGTACGCACACTTCGTCTGTACAAACACGTGTAATGGAAAATACACAACCACCCATTCGCATTATTTGCCCGGGACGGGTTTACCGAAACGAAGCCATTTCCGCACGCGCACATTGTCTTTTTCATCAAGTAGAGGCATTGTACATTGACAAAAACGTGTCGTTTGCCGATTTAAAACAAGCACTGTTATTTTTCTCTAAAGAAATGTTCGGAACCGATACGGAAATCAGACTCCGCCCTTCGTACTTCCCGTTTACTGAGCCCAGCGCCGAAATGGATATTACCTGTCATATTTGTGGAGGGCAAGGATGCAATATTTGTAAATATACAGGATGGGTAGAAATTCTGGGTTGTGGAATGGTAGATCCCAACGTATTGGATAATTGCGGAATCGATAGTAAAATCTATTCGGGATACGCACTCGGAATGGGCATTGAACGCATTACGATGCTTAAATATAAAATTAACGACATCAGGCTATTTTTTGATAACGACATACGTTTTCTGGAACAATTTCAGGCAGCGCATTAATCGAAAACAATTTAACGATGAAACTAAAAATACAATATCTGATTTTCACATTACTGTTTTGCATCGGTTCTTTATCGGCACAACAGACAGTAAGAATGAACGCTATAAAAGCCAACGATTACGGTGTGATTTATTCGCTGCCCAAAACCTCGGTGGTGGTAACGATGAAAGTAAAAAAAACGGTTTATAACCGCGGTGAATTTTATCAGTTTGCGCAGCGATATTTAAGCATTGAACCCATTATCGAAAGCGGAACTCAATTTACGCTGGAAGACGTAATGATTACCAACCGCGGAATTGCCAACAAGGAAAATTCGTTTATGGTTATTTTCCGTTCCAATTCGCTGGCGCCTTATGTTATGCTTACGCAAGACGGATTAATTTCTACAATAAACGCAGAACCCGAAAGAGAAAAAGAATTTTCGTTTGAACTTCCCTCGCCTTCTCCTACACCGATAAATCCAAGAAGATTTCTTTCGGAAGAAACACTCATGGCAGGTTCAACAGCAAAACAGGCTGAATTGGTATCGAAACAAATTTTTGATTTGCGCCGAAGCCGACAGGATATTCTAACCGGCGAAGCCGATAATATGCCACCCGATGGCGAAGCCTATAAAGTGGTGATAGAACAGATAAACAATCAGGAAAAAGCGCTGACCGAAATGTTTTCCGGCAACACGCAAACCGAATATTTCACCAAAGAGATAGTAGTTATTCCTACGGAAACGGATATTGATAAAATGGTTATCGGTCGGTTTTCCGAAAAACTCGGTCCGGTAGATGCCGATAATCTTGCCGGTGCACCTATCTACCTGACGTTGAAAAATAAAACACCCAAAGTAGAGACCGTTCTTTCCGACAGAGATCGGGAGCGTTTGGAGAAAAAACTCTCCGAAGGAGTGGTTTATAATATTCCGGGAAAAGCTCAACTCAGCTTGGAATTTAAGAACAAAATACTAAAAAATCAAGAAATGGATATCGTTCAGTTTGGTTCGCAGGATGTACTTACCAAAAGGATGTTTGATAATATGAAGCAACCCATCAAGGTGATTTTCTATCCCAACTTGGGCACCGTAAAGCAGATTATTCAGTAAAAACTGCATCTGACCGATTACCGGTCTGATGCATTTAGCAAACAAAAACAATGAAAAAATCAACCTTACTTTCAACAATAATACTATTTGTTATTTTCTTCGGGACGTTATTTTCGTGCAAGAAAACTGCACAAACTTCCACAAAAATAGTTTTCGACAGCATTGTTGTTAAAGAACAAATTCCCTTACTCGAAACAAACGACACTACACTGCCTTTTGCCGATGTAAAAATGAGTTTTATCTATCCTATAAAATTTAGAAATAATGAAGGTCTTGCTCGTTTGCAGCAAATTTTCACAGGAACTTTTTTCAACAATCTCGATTTGGATAGTCTCCTTCCAAAAGAAGCTATTAATGCATACATTAGCGATTATAAAGAAGATTACAAATCGCTTTCCAACGATTACTACGATGAAAAAAATAGACTTCCAAAAGACGAAACGCCCATGTGGTACTGGTATTATATGTACCATACCAATAAAATTATATTTGAGAATGATTCGTTGTTGAGTTATGCCATTGAATACAGCGATTATACAGGTGGAGCACACGGTTCGCACCGAATTACATATATCAATATAGATTTAGATGAATTGGTTACGGTTTCGGAAGAAGATATTTTTATCCCGAATTACAAAAAGAAGTTAACCGATATAATTATCAGCCAATTAATGGATCAACATAATGTAACGGCTCCCGATTCGCTGATTAATATCGGCTTTTTCAATCTGGACGAAGTTTTTCCAAACAACAATTTTTGGCTGAGCGATAAAGGGATTCACTATTCGTATAATCAATACGAAATTGCACCATACTCAATGGGTGTAATTGATGTGGATATACCCTATGAAAAATTATCGGCTATTCTTAAACCGGATAACGTAATACAAAAATTCTTTCCCGAAAGAGAAAAGTAAAAAACAAAAAACTCAAGCAAATTTGCTTGAGTTTTTTATCACATATTAGTCTTATTTACTGAGCTTTAAACTCCAAATAAAGTACAATATCCACATCTTTTGCAATCGTTTTAGAATCGGGATCATATGTAACATTATAATCCATGCGGTTTATCGTATGTTTGGCAGTAAAACCAACAATATCCTTACCGTCTCTGCCCACTACTTTACCTCCGTATCTAACATCGAATGTAACGGGTTTTGTCACATCTTTTATCGTCATCAGACCATTTAACTTAAAGCTTTTATCATCCTTTTTCTCAATACTCGTACTCTTAAAACTCATTTTCGGGTACTTTTCCACATCGAAAAAATCCGCACCACGCAAATGCTTGTCGCGCGGTTCAATTCTGGTGTCAATGCTTTCCACATCAACCGTAAAGTCAACATTGGCTTTTTCCAAATTGTTCAAATCTCCCAAAACAAATCCATCAAAAGAATTAAAGCTACCGTTTACAAACGATATTCCATAATGCTTTACTTTAAAATTTACGGAAGAGTGTGCTTTATCTACCAAGTATTTCGTTTGTGCCATCAAACCGAAAACCAAAAACAATGATGCAAATAATAAACCTACTTTTTTCATATTTTTCTATCTTTTTTATTTAATTCTATCTTTAGGAACCAAATACTC
>JAUNUM010000160.1 GCA_030538215.1 Bacteroidia bacterium | reverse complement strand
GCACAGAGAATAAAATCGGATAAAGAGAAAGAAATGGAGTATTCAAAAGGATATTTAGCTGCATTAAATAAACTAAAAGGGGAATTACAGCATAAGTTAACTCAATATCCTGACAACGTACGAATTCAAAAAGATATTGATATTGTTTCTAGTGAAATGTCTAAAGTTAATCAAAGCCCGAATGTGGTACTTAAAGAAGATTCCGGAGAAACGAAAAGTATTAAACTTAATGTAAACGATCCCGATACTTTCCAAGATGCAAGACTGAACAAGGAAAATGAAAAAATCGAGGAAGAAGAACTAAGTAAAGTGAAAAGTTCCGAAGAAGATGTTTCTTTAAGTGAAGAAGTTGAATACAATCGATCCGCCGGGCGCAAACTGTAAATAGATGAATATTCTTGAAAAAATAAATATCAAACCCTACACATACGAAAAATTTAAAAATATTATCGAATGTAATAATTACGGGATTGAATTTAGACAAACTGAAATGGCAAGGAGTTTCTCTCCTTGCCATAATGAACGCATTCATAAAAACGTGCATATTCTACCCGAATTTCATTTTAACATTATTGATTTACAAAGGGATGAAATAAAAAAAGAACTCTTTTTATTTTCATCGAATGCAACAGCAATTTCATTTTTTCAGAACGAACAGCACAGAAATTACAGCAATGCCATTTTCTTAATCATATCAAATAAATATGATATGAGGTATTTAGATTTTATAAAATCTAAATTTCCTTTTATTGTTCATTTATACTTAGTATTTCCAAATAATATTTACGGTTTTATTGATGATATAAAAACTTTACTTTATTGGAAAAATATTAAAGTGATAAGTTTTTCGCTTATAGAAAATATTTTAACAATACGTTTTAATAACGAGGTAATATCTATTGACAAAAACAGATTAAACATATCTTCTTTCAGAAAAGTTTGTAGAATGAGGTTTCCCCCCTACTCTATATGCAAAACTCCCCTTATAGATTTTAAATACTTGTTTAATATTTCCAAAACATAATTTTATAAAATATGATAAACAAAAAAATATATTACACTTTTATATCCATATTGATATGCGCTCTTTTATCAGTGGTGTTGGTAGTTCTCATTAATAAAAATATACATCCAGTCCGATATGGGAGAATTAGAACATTTTTGAATGTTTTTAATAATGCCTCTGTTTCTCTTTATGATTCATACCAACTGAAAATATCAGATATGTTTTTTAGAGATAACTTAATCATTGAAAATGTTCCTGATGCTGAAATAACCCGTGTAAAGCCGTATAATTTGATTTACGACGGTTATTATATCGAAGGAGATAACTTACAGTCTTTATCTCTAGGGAGCCTTAAAAACGATTTAAAAGCGAAAAATTCCGGAGCAATATTTGTCAATGATACCATACCTAATTACGAAAACAGGATTAATATGTCTGATACCGTACTTAACAACAAAAATCTAAAAAGATTTTATATAAGAACACCATTGGATTTTTCAGTATTTTACGTTGATGAAACATTGCAGAATTTACCATATTCATTTAATTTTATCGTGGATAAAGACTATAACGGTACACTTGTTAGGATTGATACCTACCAAGAACAATTTGATAAATTCACGACTTTATTTTTGACCCATACCGACACTATACCGGAGAATATTTATAATACTCTAAATATCATTTTTAAGAATGAAAAACAAAAGTAAAGAGGATTTATTAGTTTGTTATAGAATAAGTCCAGTGCTTATTTACATTAACGGTATTATTTTTCTTGTTTTAGGAATTTATTTATCGTCATTTGTAATTTTTTTCAATTTCGTTTTGGCATTTATTTTAGCAATGGTCGTGCTCCTTACTACGGCTTTTAAAGTAATTGAGCAATTAGTGAAAAAATACTCATTTTACCAAACCTTTATGATTACTGAAAGCGGAATAATGAACAGGAGCATAAACATAACAGAATATTTCCGTTTTATTGATGTTAAAAAAAGTGTTCCTTTCTATTTTCGCCCATTAAATTTAGCAATTTATCATATTTATACCAACGATATAAACGAACCGAAAATTATAATGAAAGGTGTAAAAAACGATGATGAATTTCTTATTATGAAACTAAGGGAATTTATAAATATTTCACGTGTTAAAAATAGAATGATAGAAACAATTTAAAATTTATGTGCTTATGAAAACAAAACAATTTTTTATGTTAATTATTTGTGCATCTTTATTATTTTCTTGTGGTGGAAATGATGAACCCCCAATAAGCAATAGTGAAAATGTTTACAAAATTGAAATTAGTAATTCTGAAAACAGTAAATTCTATTCCGAAGATATTGTAATTCAACTTTACGGGACTAATGTTTTAGATACTTCATTAAAAAATCAAAGTGAATTTACTGTACATACGTCAGAGAAAAATGTGAAAATATTGCATC
>JAUNUM010000050.1 GCA_030538215.1 Bacteroidia bacterium | reverse complement strand
GGCTTAATTTTCTTTATTTCTTAATGGTTTCATAAAGAGAATGAAAAAATAAATCGTATCGATTTATTTATGAATACTATAAACTAATTTGTGTTTGGCACTTAGCTCAAATGATACTGTATAATATTGTATAACTTTTGATAAAGTATTTTCAAAATGATTTGTTATGATTAAATTTGCATTGAGATTTCAAGGCTGATGGAACAAAAGAAAATTCTTATAACCGGCGCCAGCGGATTTATTGGCAGCACATCCGTGAACAGAGCATTGGAACTGGGTTACGAAACTTGGGCGGGAATTCGGACGAGCAGCAGCAAGGTTTATCTGCAAGATGAACGAATTAAATTCATAGATTTAGACTATGGTGACAAGCAAAAGTTGAAAGAACAACTGCGCAAATTTATCAATAAAAACGGACGGTTCAACTACATCGTGCACAGCGCAGGAATTACCAAAGCGGTGCGCAAATCGGAGTTCGATAAAGTAAATTATGAGCAGGTCCAGAGTTTCGTGGATGCGCTTACAGAATTAGGTGCCACTCCCGATTTATTTGTTTTCATGAGCACGCTGGGAGCCATCGGTGTGGGTGACGAAATAAATTATACACCCTTGCAATGCGGATGCACTCCCAATCCTAATACTGCCTACGGCAAAAGTAAACTGAAAGCCGAGAATTATCTGAAAAAGCTGTCCGGATTTCCGTATGTAATTCTTCGCCCAACGGGTGTGTATGGCCCACGCGATAAAGATTACCTGATTTTAATGCATGCCGTAAAAAACGGAATGGATGTAGGTGCCGGATTTCGAAAACAGATACTCACGTTTATCTATATCGACGATTTGGTGAAAATTATTTTCGATTGCATTGAAAAGAATGTTTCTCGAAAAGAATATTACGTTGCCGACGGAGATGTTTATACTGATACGGAGTTTAATACCATTGTGCAACAAGCTTTACAAAAGAAACATGTTATCCGAGTAAAAGTTCCGTTATTTTTAGTAAAATCCGCATCGTTTATTAGCGAGAAAATCTTTAGTTTACTTGGAAAAACAACTACATTTAACACCGATAAATATAAGATAATGAAACAACGAAACTGGTCATGCGACATAACCCCGTTACAACACGACCTTGATTTCAAGCCCGATTATCGGTTAAAAGAGGGAGTGGAAAAAACGGTGAAATGGTATAAGCAACAAGGATGGTTGTGAATTGTGGTCGGGAAATAAAAGCAACAAGGCGAATTGCATTTTGTTTCCACCGCGCCCTGCGGTTCCAAACCGCACGGCGCATATGCTTCTCCGTGCCCCTCTGTGTCTCTTTGTGTTCTCTGTGTCCAAAACATTATTTCGGTGCAGTGCACCATACCACGGTCTAATGACCTATCGTTTAGTGGAAGAACAAGACAACCATAACTCATACTTTATGAGTCGTAACCCATAACCCCGCAATTTTTAAGAACAAATAACGCAAAACACATTCACAATCAGTTCTATTTTTGTACTTTTGCGATTTAATTTAACAGTTAAGTAAATGAAAATAGCATTAATCGGTTATGGGAAGATGGGGCGCGAGATTGAAAAAACAGCGCTTGAACGCGGGCACGAAATTGTTTGCACCATTGACCAGAACGAAAATGATAAATTTACTTCCGTCCAATTTACAAGCGCCGATGTCGCCATTGAATTTACTTCGCCCGAGAGTGCTTTATCCAATTATCGAAAAGCTTTTGCAGCAAATATTCCCGTGGTGTCGGGAACAACAGGATGGTTGGAGCATCTAAATGAAGTGAAAACGGCTTGCGAAAACAACGGGCAAACATTTTTTTATGCCTCCAATTTCAGTTTGGGAGTAAATATTTTTTTTGCGCTCAACAACCACTTAGCAAAGATAATGAACCAATTTCCCGATTACGATATACGAATGGAGGAAACACACCATATCCATAAATTAGATGCACCCAGCGGAACAGCCATTACACTTGCCGAAGGCATTTTGAAAAATGTGGACAGGAAAAAATCGTGGTCGTTAAACGAAACTCCGACAGATAGTGAATTGGAAATAAAAGCATTTCGCGAAGGAGAAGTTCCGGGTATTCATACCGTGATTTATGAGTCGGAAATCGACAGCATACGCATCACCCACGATGCCAAAAGTAGAAAAGGTTTTGCCTTAGGAGCCGTTCTGGCTGCCGAATTTACAAAAGGAAGAAAAGGTTTTCTAGGAATGAAAGATATGATGGAGATGGGAGACCGATAAGGGAAGATAAAAGATGCTGCCTGATGTTCGGAAAAAATATAATAGACAAATTATTCAAATAATATAAAAGAATAAAATGACAAAAACAGCCACCACAAACAAGCTCACGTTAAGTGAAAGAATAAAATCTGCTACCCGTCGCCAATGGGTTTGGTTTATCGTATGGACATTAGCAACCCTATTGTTTGCTTTTTGGGCGGGAAGCATCTGGACACTCGTTCTCATTCCGCTATTTTTTGATATTTATATCTCTAAATTCGTGGCATGGTCGTGGTGGAAAAAAACGAAAAACAAAGCTGTAAGCAAAACCATGGAATGGGTAGACGCCATTCTATTTGCATTGGTAGCCGTCTATTTTATCAACACGTTTTTCTTTCAGAACTATCAAATTCCCACTTCCTCACTCGAAAAATCGTTGCTGGTAGGCGATTTTCTTGCCGTGAGCAAACTCAGTTACGGACCACGTGCGCCCATGACGCCACTTTCGTTCCCGTTGGCACAACACACCATGCCCATTATTGGCGGAAAATCGTATATTGATAAACCCCAATGGAAATACCGTCGCTTGAAAGGTTTCGGAGAAGTAAAACGAAACGATATCGTGGTTTTTAATTTTCCGGCAGGAGACACGGTGGCGCTCAATATGCAAGCCATAGACTATTATCTTCTTTGCAAAAGCAACCCCAACGGAAGCGTGGGCGTACGCTCCAACAAAAAAGCTTACGGAGACATCGTCTTTCGTCCGGTTGACCGTCGCGAAAACTACGTAAAACGCTGTATAGGTCTTCCCGGAGAGACTATTGAATTGCGGGACGATAATGTTTACATTGATGGAAACTTAATTCCAAGTCCCAAATTATCGCAACTCACTTATATGATTCATACCGATGGAACGATTATCTCAGAAAATATATTTCAAGAATTAGGAATCAGTAAAGATGACTACTCCATACCTAGCAATAATGGATTAGTTACAGTAAAAATGCAGGATTTAGCCGGAATTGACAGCCTAAGCATGGCCAATTCGGGGTTAAAGCAACGCAACGGAAATAGCGGAAGAATCTACTACAATATTCCCTTAACAGAAGAAATGCTAACCAAGCTGAAAGAAAAACCCTTTGTTTGGGACGTGATAAAAGACGTGGAACAACCTGGTTCCAGCTACTACTATCCACTAAACCACAAAACCGATTGGACTCGTTCCGATTTTGGTCCGCTGTGGATTCCTCAGAAAGGAGCTACTATTACATTCGATAAGGATATAAATTTCAAAGTCGCGGCTTACGAACGTTGCATCAAGAATTACGAAGGTAACGATTTTGCTTATCGTGACGGCAAAGTGATTATTAACGGACAACCGGCTGATTCTTACACATTTAAATACGATTACTATTTTATGATGGGCGATAACCGCCACAATTCCGCCGATTCGCGCGTGTGGGGTTTCGTTCCCGAAGATCACATAGTGGGACAACCGATGCTTATCTGGCTATCGCTGGAAAAAGACAAAGGGTGGTTTAACGGAAAAATCAGATGGAAAAGGCTGTTTAATAGTGCAAAGAAATAAACTTCTACGGAAACACCATATCTGATGTTTCTGCTTATTTAACAACAATTAGAAGTTGCACCCGACACGAACCAGGGTTTTATTTATGCAAAAATTAAAAATAGACAGAGGGTTTTGGTTATCTTTACTGTTGAGTATTGTTACTTTTGGTATTTACGGTTTGTATTTAGTTCATGTTTTTGCCAAAGAAACAAATATTGCCTGTAAAGAAGACGGAAAACAAACACAAGGTTTATTGTTTTTCTTCCTCCTTTCTATTGTTACATTCGGTATCTACGGCATAGTTTGGAACTGCATGTGGATAAATCGTTGTAATAATTATCTTGTAAAGCACGGAAAACCGGAAGGGTTACAACTTTCAACTTATTTGCTCACCCTGTTTATATTGGGTGTTCTCACTTTCGGTATTATGTACCTTGTTGTCTTCCACAAACAACTTAAGCTGCAAAATTCGGTGAATAGCACTTATAACGAACTGAATAATTTGTAATCATACACCTTTGTCAAAATTTAAAATTTTGACAAAGGTTCATTAAAATTAGACTATTTCTCGCTATGGCAAATCTTAAACGAGTTTAGCTTTGCTCATTTAGCTTAACGAAATAGTTCCATTATTTTTTCCACTTCAACCTCAAACTATTGCTTACTACACTCACGCTGCTCAATGCCATAGCTGCTCCGGCAATCATCGGGTTGAGCAGAAAGCCGTTTACGGGATAAAGAATGCCGGCGGCAATAGGAATACCGATAACATTATAGATAAACGCCCAAAACAGATTTTGACGAATGGTTTGAACAGTTTGGCGTGATAATCGGATAGCTTGCGGAATTTTTGTCAAATCGGACGAGATAATGGTCATTTTTGCCACATCCATGGCAATATCGCTTCCCTGCCCCATGGCAATACTCACATCGGCTTGCGCCAGTGCGGTACTGTCGTTGATGCCGTCGCCCACCATAGCCACAACTTTTCCTTGTTGCTGCAACTGTTTCACAAATTCAGATTTTTCCTGCGGCAATACTTCCGCTTTGTAGTGCTCGATTCCGGTTTCTCCCGCAATGGCTTTGGCTGTTGCTTCGTTATCGCCCGTGAGCATATATATTTCAATGCCCATTTCCTGCATTTTTTGAATAGCAGTGATCGATGTGTCTTTTATTTTATCGGAAATTGCCAAAACAGCTAATGCTTTTTTACTATCGGCAAACCAAATAACAGTTTTAGCCGACTGGCTCCACTCTCCGGATTTTATTTGTAAATTTTGTGCGATATCGATATTGTTTTCCAACAACAGTTTCCGATTTCCTGCAAAGTAGGTTTCACCTTTCACAACACCTTTCACTCCTTTTCCTGTAAGGCTCTCGAAACTGGAAACCGAAACTACAGTTTCATTTCCCAAATGCTCTACAACAGCCTCCGCCAACGGATGTTCCGATTGCTGTTCCAAACCTACCAACACAGTTTTCGCAGATTCATCCATCCAAAACTCATCCGTAACCTGCGGTTTACCTTCGGTTATGGTTCCGGTTTTATCCAACACAACGGCATTTACTTTTTGCGACAATTCCAGACTTTCGGCATCTTTTATCAGAATTCCCTTTTCTGCGCCTTTTCCCACGCCCACCATAATAGCCGTTGGTGTTGCCAGTCCCAATGCGCACGGACAAGCAATGACCAACACCGTAACAAAAGCCAGCAGCGCGTGTGTGAGTGCATTGTCTCCGCCGAAAATCAACCAAACAATAAACGTAACAATAGCAATTCCAATCACTACCGGCACAAATATTCCGGCAATTTTATCTACCAGTTTTTGTACTGGAGCTTTGCTTCCTTGCGCATCCTGCACCATTTTAATAATGTGTGCCAACATTGTTTCTTTACCAACTTTATCGGCGCGAAACCGGAAACTGCCTTTTTGATTGATGGTTCCGGCAAACACTTTTTCTCCTTTACTTTTACGCACCGCCATCGGTTCACCGCTCAACATACTTTCGTCCACAAACGAATCGCCCGAGATTACCGTGCCGTCCACGGCAACTTTTTCTCCCGGTTTCACTTGTACAATATCGCCAACCACCAGTTTTTCGATAGCAATCTCTATCGGATTATTATCGTCTTGAATAACTGAAACCGTTTTCGGCTGTAAACCCATCAGCTTTTTCAAAGCCGATGAAGTGCTGCCTTTGGCTTTCTCTTCCAACAGCCGTCCCAGCAAAATAAAAGCAATAATTACCGCCGCCGCTTCAAAATAGACATGAGCTTCCAGTCCCTTACTTCGCCAAAATTCAGGAAAAAACATATTGAAAAGACTGAAAACATATGCCGTTCCGGTGCTTAACGCCACCAGCGTATCCATATTTGCAGTGCGATGTTTGGTTTGCTTCCAGGCGTTGATAAAGAAGTCACGCCCCAACCACAACACCACAGGTGTTGAAAATACGCACATAATGAAATTGGCGTAAGGAATATTCATAAAGAACATTCCGATAGCAACCACCGGAAGCGACAAAGCCAACGCCCAAAGAGTTCTACTTTTTAGCTGTTTGTATTTCTTTTGATGAATTTCATCGAGTAAATCCTGCTGATTTTCTTCTTCCAAAACTAAATCGTAACCTATGGATTGTACAGCTTTTTGAATGCCTATCGCATCTATTTCATCGGGTTGAAAATCCACTAAAGCAGTTGCTGTGGCAAAATTCACAGCGGCATTTTTCACACCTTTTAGCGATTTGAGTTTATTTTCCACACCTGCAGCACAGCCGGCACATGTCATTTGCAGAACGGGGAAGTTCTTTTGTATAGATTGATTTTTACTTGTTGCCATAACCATTTCTTTTTTGATAGAATGCAAATCTAACAGCAAATGTTCGATAAAACATTGTTATTTTTCGATATGAACCCTAAAAACAGCATTATTAAGCAAGAAGAATAGTGAATCTACTCTTCGGAAAGAATTTATCTAAAAGAGCTTAATCTACAAAACGAGCAATTCCTCCGCGCAAATCGTAATCTTCTCCAATCCGTTATCCATTACAATATAGGTGTTCTCTATTCCCACACCGCCAATACCGGGCAGTACAAACTTAGGCTCAACGGCAATTGCCATCCCAATTTGCAATATATCTTTAGAACGGGGAGCAAGCACAGGCGGTTCGTTTATTTCTAACCCTACTCCGTGCCCAACAAACTTGGCCTGCTGCTCTGTTCCCATAAAATAATCTGCCAAATTGTTTTTCCTTACCATTTCTTCTGCCAAAAAATAAATATCAGCACAAGGTGTTCCGGCTTTAGTGGTTGCAACAATAGTATTACAAATATCGATGGAAACCTGATGAGCTTTGTACGCAACTTCGGGAACCACGCCAATAGCAAACGCACGAGTTATATCGCTCATCCACGGGCGATAATTGCCTGCCATATCCACCATAACGGTAGTTCCTTCTGTCAGTTTCGTTCCGTTAGCACCAATCGGAAGTAAAGGCGATGATCCTTGACCTCCAAGTGCAAAATCGAATGGCGATGCCGATTGTGCATTGTCTCCGGCAAGAACACTGCCCATGAAAATATCCATATTTTCGCCAAAAGCACGGAAAACACCTTCCGAGCCGGCCAAACGCATTGTTCTTTCCAATTCGATCTGAAACTCAATATCGGTCATTTCCTTGCGATAAATATGTGGAATTTGTTCATAAACTTTTGCATGAATCTTTGCACATTCACGCATTTGGTTCAGTTCGTACTCCGATTTTACGCTTCTAATTCGACGCATTTCGCTCGAAATATTCATCAACTCGGGCATTTTGAGTGCAGTTTGTAACCGAGTTACGGTTGAAAACGACAAAACATCATTCTCAAGCATCAATTTCTTGGGCAAAGAAATGTTTCGCTGACGAAGAAAGTCGGGAATCTGTTCCGGTTTACGGATATATATAACATTCTCTCCCTCAACACCATTCGGGCGTTTCACAAATAATAATGGTTTGCCCTCGGATCGGACAAAAATATATCCATCGAAAATAAAATTAAGCAAATAAAATTGGTTAACCGGTGTAGAGATTATACAAGCATCAGCTTCTGATTGTATTATAATCTGTTGGAGTTTAGCGAGTCTCTGGTTTACTTCTTCTTTAATTAGAATATTCATCTCTTTATTTCTTATTTATCACATTATGGTTAAATGAAACTTTTTTGATTTTCAAATATAATCAATTCTCGTATAATTAAAGAGCTCTATCCTAAAAAAACTTAATCTTAATCTTCTAAATGTTAGGTTTCATAAATGCATACGGAACTAATTGCCAAATAAAAAATAAAAACTCTATCTTTACAATATCAATTTAAACCAAGTGAACGGAAAAATATTAATAGTTGAAGACGACATTTCTTTTGGAACAATGCTCCAGAAATGGTTTGAGAAGAATGGATATACCGCAAAATGGTGTATCGGAATGCTTTCGGCTCAGGAATCTCTTTCAGAGTCAATGTACGATATTGTTATATCGGATTTACGATTACCTGATGGTGATGGCATTATGCTACTCAACTGGATGAACGAAAGACAATTATCGGCTCCTGTTATAATCATGACCGGATATGGTGAAATACAAACAGCTGTTTCAGCCATTAAACTTGGAGCTTTCGATTTCTTGGAAAAGCCTATAAATCCTTCTATTCTCGCACAAAAAATTGAAGCTGCTTTTAACGAAAAACAAGAAGAAAAGTCGACTCAAAAGAGATTTACCCAAGAACAGAAAAAAGAAGAGAAAAAAAATACTGTTGAGGGTCGAAGTCCGCTTTCAACCCGAATGTATTCTTTTATAAATACTGTCGCACCCACGCAAATGGCGGTGATGATTATTGGCGAAAGCGGAACGGGAAAAGAACATGTCGCACGAATGATTCACGAGCAAAGCACACGTGCCGATGGACCTTTTATTGCTGTTGATTGTGGCGGTTTGTCCACCGAATTGGCACCGAGCGAGCTTTTTGGACACAAAAAAGGATCGTTCACTTCGGCTATTGAAGATAAAATCGGTTTTTTTGTAGAAGCCAACGGCGGCACATTATTTCTCGATGAAGTAGGAAACTTGCCTTACGGTGTTCAAATGCAAATGCTTAGGGCATTACAGGAAAAAAAGATAAGACCCGTTGGCGCCACCAACGATTTGGATGTAGATGTGCGAATTGTTACAGCTACCAACGAAAACCTTGAAAAAGCTATTGCTGATGGCAGTTTTAGAGAAGACTTGTATCATCGACTCAATGAGTTTATGATTGAAGTTCCACCGCTGAGAAACTGCAAAGACGATATTCCGTTGTATGCCGAACATTTTGTTGCCGAAGCAAACGCCGAACTGGACAAAAAGATTAAGTTTATATCGGCTAAAGTTTTTTCTCGATTGGAAACCTACTCCTGGCCCGGAAACTTAAGAGAATTACGAAATGTGATACGCCGTTCCGTACTTTTTTCTACAGGGGATACAATTACATTAGAGAGTTTGCCATTTCTGTCGGACAAAGCTCACGAATCGGATAAAGAATCTGATGTCTCTCTGAACGTTTCTCCCGAAGTAGAAAAGGAAAAGATTATACGAGCTTTGGAAAAAACCAGAGGTAATAAATCCAAGGCAGCTATTTTATTGCGTATTGATAGAAAAACACTTTATAATAAAATTCGTCGGTACGACTTGTAGTTTTAGCCAAAAGCTCAATTTATCAAGATAAATACTCTTTCTCAATTTCATCGGCAAGTTCTCTGATCTGTCGAATACTTAATAAAATATCTTCTTTCCAATCGGGATATGCAGTTTCCGTCTGTCCCCGAAGCGAATCCATTTTCATTAACACACCGCATAAATGTCCGGCATCTATTTGATTTATAAAAGGATGCATTTTATGACACAATTGCTGTGCACCTTGAAAATCAGACAATTTAGTTAGCTCTGCCAGAGATTCTGTATCTGTATAAACAGCTGTAACGAAAGTGGATAAGATTTTCTTAATAGTTTCAACATCATCTCCGAATAAAGAGGTTAATTGTGGAAATTTCTTGTCAAAAGATATTGTTTCTTTAAGTTTAAAATGATTTTCACCGGAGAGAATATCGATAAATTTACTCATTTGAATGGGTTTCTTAATAAACCCGCTAAATCCTTCCAATACAGCTTTTTCGGTATTGTAATCGTCGTAGGCAGTCATTAGCCAGACTGGAATTTCGGAATTAATCTCCCGAACTTTATGCAGGATATCGCTTCCCGTAATATTGAGCATTTGCATATCCGTAAACACAATATCAAATAACGATATGTGGTTGATAAAGCCATCTACATCGCGACTGTCTTGACAAACTTTAACCTTAAATCCATTTTGTTGAAGGTATTCTTTTATCAGATTTCCCAAAGCTGTATCATCTTCGAAAACAAGTATTTTATTAAAAATTTTGTCCTGACTCGAAATATCGTTTTCACTTTCGTCGAACGCCTTTTCCAGAGGATGTAAAGGCAGCTCTATGAGAACAGAAGTTCCTACATCTTTTTTTGATTGAATTTTTATTTCACCTTTCAGCGAATGAATAAGCCCTTGCGTAACATACATTCCGAAGCCGCTTCCTTCAGCTTTCAATGGATTTTTTATGCGAGAAAAAGGCTTGAAGACTTTTTGAATATCGCTTTCTTCCATACCGATTCCCGTATCGGTAATAGCAAAAATAAGATTTTTTTCGTAACTCAATTTGATACCGATTTTCCCTTTAATCGTATATTTCACCGCATTGGATATAACATTTATCATTATTTGCTTTAGAACCGTGTGATCCGTATTCACAAAAAAAGGTGATTTTACAAGATTTTCAAATTCGATATTCAGTTTTTTACCTTCGATAAGTGGTCTAAACATACGAATAATTTCGTCTATCAACTCTATAAGATCGAATTGGCTGTTGTGCAATTCTCCCGAGTTTCGCTCCAATCGGGAAAATTCGAGTAAATTGGTGAGCATGCTCAAGATGTGCTTTCCGGAGTTTTGCGCCGACTGCAATTGTCGTTTTTTACTTTCGGAGCTCTTTTCTCCTTGCCACATTTCCATATATCCCATCATAGAACTGAGCGGCGTTTTTATATCGTGCGACACCGATAGAAGCAACTTATGCCGACTCTCCATCAGCGATTCGGTTAGTTGTTTTTCTTTTGCCAGATCGAGACGGGCTTTTTGTCCTTTCTTAAGGTCATTGATAATAAGAAGGATAATAATTAGAATTAAAAACAGCGAAATGGCACCTACAATTACCGCAAATGTGAAAATTCTATGCGTGAGCAACTCGCTGCTTTGAATGCCTTGCCGTGTAATTCGTATAGTTTCGTTATAAAACTTGGTGAGTTGTTGTGATATTTGTAGCGAAATGTTTTGATCGGCAAGAATAAGTTCCCGCACCTGTTTTTCGATTCCCGAAATTTGAGTTGAATATGTTTTTGAGGCGGCTTGAGTTATGTTCTTTAAATCGGCAACCATACCGGCATCTACTCTGGAAGTGAGACGAGTTTCTTGCTCTACCTGAGCAACCGTGATAATGGTATCGGGTGCACGATTTGGATTGACAAAGTTTTTTAATCGAGTCCAAAGACCTTTTTTATCTTTTACAACTATTGTCGTATCCTTGTTTGTTGTAACCACAACCGAGTCTTGAATAAACTTGGGATATGCTTTTATTTTTTTGTCGAGTTCCTTTAAAGGACTCTGCGAACGAAATTGAACTATAAGCTGATTAACAATCTTGTTCTTTTCGTATAGTAAAGAATCTACACTTCCCAGATACATATCTTGACTTCTTAGCGATGGCAATTGCTTTATCTTGGTTATTTGACGAGAAATACTTGCAGAAATAGAGTCGTATTTTAGCTGAAATTCTTCTTGAGAATTTACCAAATAAGCGTTTAACACGTCTTGTGCTTCCTGAACAGAAAGTATCAATTGATTACTTTGAGACAGAGCTTCATAAGAATCGGAAAAATCGTCTTTTTGAGTATCAACATATCTTTTTAGGCTGAAAGAATAAACAAATATTCCCACAACATACAGAATTATAATAAGAAACAATAAGCCTATTTTTACTCCTATCCGATGTTCAAAAGAATTGGCAGACTCCATTCGCATTGATACTTTTTCATTCAAAAATACACAATATTTTTATTTTGCTTGCGATATTAACTAAATCTTATGTCGTTTTATTCTCTTTTTTGCGAAACACACCACGACAGATTGGGGAATTTCGGAAAGAAATCGTAGAGCCTTTCTACATTTCCACAGTTATTCCACAGTTTAGAAAGTTTGGCAGCAGCCTTAAGCGCATCGAATAATCATCTCATTATATGGCTATTATCAAAAAAAATAAAATATTGAAGATTTTTTTGTATGATATTTGATTATCTATTTGTAGCGCGTTTAATTAAACAAGAAAAAATTATTTTATTATTAAGAATTTAAAAATTAATCATTATGAAAAAAGTTATTTTATCCATTACACTTATAGCAGGAATTTTTGCTACAGCCAGTATCCAAGCAACAAACTCAACATTTGATCAGCCTATTATAGAAGCTACATTCGATGATGATGGTTTTGTTAATGTAAAATTCGATGATTTGAACGAAAAAGTACAAGAGGCAGTAAGAAGCCTTACTCAGGAGTACGATTTTAACGCTTTAAAGTATAACGCAGAAAAGCAACTTACAAAAGTGGAAACCACAAAAAAGGAAGATCAATCTCAAAAAACGTTTTATTTTGATATAGAAGGCAAAGAAGTATTCTTGGAAGAATCTAAAAAAGACTCTGTTACAGAAGAAACAGTACAACAAGGAGAAAGTCCTTCCGCAGAAATTTCCTATGCTATTTCACAAAATGATGACGGATTTATAGAAGTTAAACTGGAAGATTTAAACGAAAAAGTACAAGCAGCTATTAATGCTTTAAAAGAGGCGTATGACATTGAGGCAATTGAACTCAATGCAGAAAAGCAAATCACAAAAGTGAAAGTTGTAAGTAAAGTAGACCAAACCAAAAAGAAAATTTATTTCGATAACGAAGGAGAAGAAACTACTTGGGAAAAGCCTGTTGAAAATATGAAACAAGAAGCGGAAGAAACTTTATAATACACAGAAAACAATCTTACTACACTATACAATTTCTAATTATTGTCTTTCACAGTAGATTAGATAATTCTCACCACTTTAATTTCCAGTAAAAGTGGTGAGTTTTTTATTTCTGAGTCCAAATATCCCAAGCTGCCAAGGCTTGTAATTCCAGCATTTCGGCACCGTTTTTAATTGTTGCGCCTTGTGCTTTCCCTGTTTTCAAGAACAAAGTTTCTGCCGGATTATATACTAAATCGTACAGCAAGTGCTCGGGTGTAAGAAATTCGTACGGAATATCAGGACACTCATTTACGTTTGGAAAAGTGCCGACAGGAGAACAGTTTACAATAATTTTATATTCGTGTAAAATATTTTGATTCAGATCTTTGTACGTGAATCGATCGTTTCCGCTTGAACGGGAAACATATTTCCATTCGATATTCATATCTTCAAACACTTGCCGAACAGCTTTTGAAGCGCCTCCTGTACCAAGAATCAATGCTTTTTTATGGATTTCGGGACGAATAAGCGGTGCGATGGAGTTTTTAAAGCCGATGTAATCGGTATTGTAGCCCGTGAGCTTGTAAAAATACATATCATTTGGGCGTCGTTCCACCTTGATCACGTTTACCGCACCAATTTTTTCGGCTTCGGGCGAAATTTCGTGCAAAAACGCAATCACTTTCTCTTTATATGGAATAGTTATATTCAGTCCATATAGATATGGATTAAGGAGAATAACTTCACGAATTTTCAGAATATCTTCAATTTCGAAATCCAAATACTCGGCGTTGATACCTTCCCGCGCGAATTTTTCGATAAAAAACTTCGATGAAAAGGAGTGTTTTAGCGGAAAACCGATAAGACCGTAAATCCTTAAATCCCCTAAAGGGGACTTGGGGGGGTGGATATTATTATTTTTAGAAACATTATTCATTTTTATTTTTTTATTGAGACGCAAGCATTGCGTCTCTACGGGGGCAATGATTATTTACGGCTGTTTTTCAATCAATTGCTGCTCCCAAGTCCCCTTTAGGGGATTTAGGGGTTATTTTTCCGCAATATACAACGTGGTAATCCCCAATGTAAACCGTCTCAGCCGGATATTTGTGAAACCGTTTTTTTTCAGAATCAACATCATCTCTCTGCCCTGCGGAAAGGCGGCGATGGATTCGGGCAGGTATTCGTAAGCGCGTTGCTCGGTTGCCATTGTGTTGGACAAAACGGGCATCACGTATTTTGTGTAAAGCGAATACATTTCTTTCATTGGTGTAACTTCGGGCGTGGATAGCTCGATGAAGAGAAATACGCCGCCGGGTTTGAGTACGCGCAGTACTTCGGTAAAACTTTTGTCGATATCTTCGAAATTTCTCACGCCGAAGGCGGCAGTTACTGCATCAAAAGTTTCGTCGGAAAAGGTAAGTGCAGATGAATCTTGTTTATCGAATGTAATAATTTGCTCCAATCCTTTGCGCTTTACTTTTTCTCTTCCCACTGCCATCATTCCTTCGGAAATATCGGCTCCGATAATGCGTTTTGGATGCAGTATTTTTTGTGCCAAGATGGCGAAATCTCCCGTTCCGGTAGCAATGTCGAGAATGTATTCGGGATTGTATGGCTTCAGCGCACGAAGCGATTCTTTACGCCAATAATTGTCTATTCCTAAGGATAACAGCCCGTTGAGGCGATCGTAATTGGGCGCAATTTCGTTGAACATGGTTTCTACCTGTTCTTTTTTGGATGTATCGGTTTCGTAAGGACGAACTTTTTCTACTTTGTAGGTCATATTGTTGGCATTTAGCTGTTGGCTGTTGGCTGTTGGCTTATCGTTGTGTTGATAAGACAAATAGCCAAATGCCAACCTTTTTTGTTTTATTTCAATATTATGCTGAACGGCATTTTTGCTAATAGCTAAAGGCTAATAGCCAATAGCTGTTTTCAAATATTCCTTTACATTTTCCTCAATTCGAGTTTCCAAATCTTTCACATCGGCTTTTACAAACGGTTCTCCTACAATTTTTTCGTACAATTCGATGTAGCGTTCCGATACGCTGTTGCAATACTCGGTGGTCATTTCGGGAACTTGTTGTCCTTCCAAACCTTGAAATCCGTTTTCCATCAGCCATTTGCGAACAAATTCTTTGGAGAGTTGCTTTTGTTCTTCGCCTTTCTCAAAACGTTCTTCGTAGCCTTCGCGGTAGAAATAGCGCGACGAGTCGGGCGTGTGTATTTCGTCAATCAGATAAATTTTGCCGTCTTTTTTGCCAAATTCGTATTTGGTATCCACCAAAATCAATCCTTTTTCGGCAGCCATTTCGGTTCCGCGTTGGAAAAGAGCGTAGGTGTATTTTTCCAATTGTTCGTAATCTTCTTTGCTTACCAAGCCTTGGGCAATGATTTCTTCGCGCGAAATATTTTCGTCGTGTCCTTCATCGGCTTTGGTAGTAGGTGTGATAAGCGGTGTATCGAATTTTTGGTTTTCGCGCATCCCTTCAGGCAAAGGCAATCCGCACAATGTGCGTTCGCCTTTTTTGTATTCGCGCCACGCGCTTCCGGTGATGTATCCACGAATAACCATTTCTACTTTAAACGGTTCGCAACGCACGCCAACGGTAACCATCGGGTCGGGCGATGCTTGTTTCCAGTTAGGGACAATATCGGCGGTAGCATCTAAAAACTTCGCTGCGATTTGGTTCAGTACCTGCCCTTTGTAGGGAATTCCTTCGGGCAAAATCACATCGAACGCCGATATGCGGTCGGTAGCTATCATCACTAATGTGTCGTTGCCGATGCTGTACACATCGCGTACTTTTCCGTGATACACGTGGGTTTGTCCCGGGAAGTTATAGTTGGTTTTTGTAAGAGTATTTTGCATATAATTTATATTTGTTCGTATTATTTTAATTGCTCGTCTACGAATTCTGCAAGAAAAGTTCCTAAAAATGTAATATATTCTCCAGCCAAGTCATCATCCATTACTTCACCATATTTAAAATCGAGACTCATTTGTTTACTTGCATCATCTTTAAAACGTGCAAGAACTGTGTAATATTGATTTTTGAATATAATAAATATATTAAAAAATATTTCAATATGTTTATTTGCTAAAATTTTTCTAAAAAAGAGTCTAATGGAGTTTTCTCTATCTGTAAATAATATTGAAGGTAAATTTTCCAATTTTATAACAGTGTTGTTGTAATTATTTATTAAGATTGCCTCATCAAAGAAAGTATAAAAAGGACATAATTCTTTATCTATTTGATTAATTAACAGAACAAAAGATTCTTCATTCGCTTTTTTGGCTAACTCAACTGAATACAAAGGTGCTTCTTCGGTTTCTTTTACCTTCAGTGCAAGCTTCTTTTTCCAATCTCCTTTCTCGTCAATACTTTCGCCTTTTGCAGCTTTAATAGAAAGATTTAAAGAAAATTCGGTTTGATTTTTTATATATTCAACAAAAGGCTGAATATCTTCCAGTTGAGCATTTGCGCCATCAGAAGGTGTTAATCCGACCTCTATGTCACAGACATTTAAAATGTTTAGATAATTTGCTTTGTCCTCAGTTTTTATAATTATAAGTGGATAATTATGACGTAACAGTACATAATTGATTAACAAGCGTGCAATACGCCCATTCCCATCTTCAAATGGATGTATCCTTATGTAGCGGTAATGCAAAAGTGAAGCTAATTCAATGGGATTTAGTTTGTTTAGATTTTCTTCCTTATTGTACCAATGAATAAGTTCGGTCATCATTGCAGGGGTTTCTTCAGGAGAGGCGTAGTGGAATTCTTCTCCTGTAGCTGTAATAACTGAATTAGGTCTTGTCTTATAAACACCTACTTTTATTTCGTATAGTCCTGTCCCATCTTTATTAGGTTTTTTAAAGTCTTCAACCAATATTATTCTGTTTAATTCACGAATAAAGGCTTCTGTCAGAGGTCTAGTTTTATCTAAAGCTTCTCGTCTCATCAATTCTAAACCAACATTGTGAGCTTTCATCTCTTCATAATCTCGAATGGATGCATTGCCTGCTGTCTTCCCGAACATGAATAGCAGTTTTGTTTGACCATACGTTAAGGTGTTTCCCTCCAAATGGTTTGAGTTGTAATTAAACTCAAGCATAAACTTATTATCCAACCTCTTTCTGTCGTCAAGTTTTAAGGGTTGTAAATTAAGCCATTCTTTATATAAATTCTCTATACTTTTCATGCTCTTTGATAATGTTTATATTAAGTTAGGTTTTCTCTGTGTCTCCTTTTTACTATCCTCCTTCTCATACGCCTCTACAATTCGCTGTACCAACTTATGGCGTACAATATCTTTTTTATTAAATTCCACCGTAGAAATCCCTTTGATGCCTTTTAACAACCGCATGGAGTGTATCAATCCCGATTGTTGCGACGGTGGTAAATCGATTTGCGTAACATCGCCCGTTACAATCATTTTGGCATTCATCCCCAAACGGGTGAGGAACATCTTTATTTGCGGTTTAGTGGTATTTTGTGCTTCGTCCAAAATAATAACCGCATCGTTGAGCGTGCGACCACGCATAAAGGCGAGCGGAGCGATTTGTATAATTTTGTTTTCGATGTATTCTTTCAGCTTCAACGGTGGAATCATATCTTCGAGCGCATCGTAGAGTGGCTGTAGATAGGGGTCAATTTTCTCTTTCATGTCGCCGGGAAGAAATCCGAGTTTTTCGCCCGCTTCAACGGCGGGACGACTGAGAATTATTTTGCGCACTTGTTTGGTTTTCAGTGCACGAACAGCAAGGGCAATAGCGGTATATGTTTTTCCCGAACCTGCAGGACCGATAGCAAAAACCAAATCATTTTCATCGAACGACTCTACCAGCTTTTTCTGATTTGCCGTACGTGCCAAAATCGGTTTTCCGTTTAATCCGTGGATGATCAGGTTGTCCTGATTCACTACAGTTGGCACTTTTCCTTTTACGATATCAAGAATGTCTTCCTCTTTCAACACATTCATTTCGATACTGAATTTCTCCAACTCGTAAATTTTTTCTTCGAAAACCGCGAGCTCTTCTTCATCGCCAATTATTTTCATTACGTTCCCACGCGCCACAATACGCAGTTTCGGGAACAATGTTTTCAGTAACTGAATGTTGCTGTTGTTAATTCCAAAAAACACTACTGGATCTACGTTTTCGAGAATAATGATGCGCTCTATCATTTGGTGCCGTTTGTAAAATTCAACGAATACTGATACACTTTATTTTCCTGTCCCTCTATATAATTAATAAACGCATTATTGACCAATCTGTTCCCACCAAAAGTAGGATAATTACCTGAAAAATACCAGTCGCCATTATTATTGGGACAGGCTTTGTGCAAGTTTTCAATGCTTTGGAAAACAATTTTCACTTCTGCTTTAATATTCTTATCGGTAAGCATATGAGCTATTTTATCTGAAATTTCTTCCTCAGTAAACGGAGCATAAATTTCTTTTACGTAGTTCACCAGCTCTTCTTTCTTTTTACGACTTTGTGCTACACATTTTTCGTACACTTCATCTATAACACTTTGCATTCCACGCTCTTTAAGTAGTGCAATAGCTGCTTTGAAAGCAATAAACTCACTCATTCTTGACATATCGATACCGTAACAATCGGGATAACGAATTTGGGGAGAGGAAGATACAATTATTATTTTTTGAGGATCTAACCGATCGAGAATTTTAATGATACTTTGTTTTAGTGTTGTGCCACGAACAATACTATCGTCAATAATTACGAGTGAGTCTTTTCCACGGCGCAATGAACCATACGTAACATCGTAAACGTGTGCTGCCAAATCGTTTCGAGAGTTTCCTTGAGCGATAAATGTGCGCAGCTTGATGTCTTTAATCGCCACCTTTTCTGAACGGACTCTTTTGGCAAGAATAGTTTCAATTTCATTGGGAGTAAGTTGTTCTCGCTTTTCGAGCAACTCAACTGCTTTATTATGGTTGAAATGTTTTTCTAATCCTTCCAACATTCCAAAATAAGCTACTTCGGCGGTGTTGGGAATGAATGAGAAAACGGTGTTATCGAAATCGTTATTTATTACCTCAACAATTTCGGGCACGAGAAGTTCGCCCAACTTTTTCCTTTCGCGATAAATATCGTAATCCGAACCACGCGAAAAATAGATACGCTCAAAAGAACAAGGAGTAATTGTTTCTTTAGGCTCCAAAATCTGAGTGGTAGTAATTGTTCCATTTCTCTTCACAATAAAAGCTTGACCGGGTTGTAATTCGTGGACATCTTCTTTTCTCAGGTTGAAAGCCGTTTGAATTACCGGACGCTCCGATGCCACCACCGCCACTTCATCGTCGTGATAATAAAAAGCCGAACGAATTCCCCAAGGATCACGTAGCGTGAATGTATCTCCACATCCAATTAATCCGCAAAGGGCATAACCTCCGTCCCAAATTTTGCTTGCTCGCTTCAATAAGAATGGAATATCAAGTTTTTCTTCAATCAAGTGACTTACTTGTCGACCGTTCAAATTCGATTTTTCTATTTTGTCGTATTGATATTGTACCTCTCTGTCGAGATAATGTCCAAGCGACTCCAACATCACAAATGTATCGGCATAATCACGTGGATGCTGTCCTTCCGAAAGCAATTGTTCAAACATTTCATCCACATTCGTCATGTTGAAATTTCCGGCAAGTGCCAAGCTGCGTGAAGCCCAATTGTTGCGGCGCAAGAGCGGATGTACGTAAGTTAAACCACTTTTTCCGGTAGTACTGTAACGCAAATGTCCGATAAACAACTCAGATGCATAGGGAACCGAACGTTTTACAAATTCAATATCCTGAAGTTGCTGAGGTGTGAAATCTTTAAATGCATCATGCACTTTCCTAAAAATTTCAGAAATAGCGCCTGCTCCTAATGCTCTTTCCCTGAAGATAAATTCGTTACCTGGCGCAGCCTCCAATTTCACCGCACCCAAACCAGCTCCTTCCTGCCCACGATTATGTTGTTTTTCCATCAGTAAATACAACTTATCTAAGCCGTATTGCCACGTTCCGTATTTTTTATAATAATAATCGAGGGGTTTTAGCAGGCGGATCATCGCGATACCGCATTCGTGCTTGATTTGATCTGTCATTGATAAGCCTTTCTGAAATTAAGGTACAAATTTACGTCGAATTAAAGAGAATGCCTACAAATTTCAATACAAAAAAATAAAAAACAAAATCGATGTCTTTTTACGCTTCTTAAACTAACTGAAAACTTTATTTTATCTTTGTATGTATTAAATAAGATTGATTACGATATGATGAGTTGGGAACGATTATTGTCTTCCATGCGTTTCGGAATGGAAGAGTATTACACCGAAAACAAACACGATAGAACGGAATATCAACGCGATTACGACCGGTTGATTTTTTCGTCACCATTTCGCCGATTGCAAAATAAAACACAAGTTTTCCCGCTACCGGGAAGTATATTTGTACACAACAGATTAACACACAGCCTGGAGGTTTCGAGTGTAGGACGCTCGTTGGGCGAAAATATCGGTCGTGAATTGCGAAAGAAATATCCGGTATCGGATGCGCATTTCGAAGAAATGGGAGCAATTGTTTCAGCTGCATGCTTGGCTCACGATTTAGGGAACCCACCATTTGGACATTCGGGGGAAAAAGCTATTTCCACATTTTTTTCGGAAGGAAAAGGACAAAAATTGCAACAACAAGTGGAGTCTGAAGGCGGCAGATGGAGTGATTTCACATGTTTCGAAGGAAATGCCAATGCCGTCCGGTTGCTGATGCATCAGTTTAAAGGTCGTCGCAAAGGTGGTTTTGCGCTCACATATTCTACGTTGGCTTCCATCGTGAAATATCCGTACTCGTCGGAATTGAGCGGCGGAAAAAATAAATTCGGCTTTTTCGCTTCGGAAGAAAACGATTATAAAACTATTGCTGATGAACTTGGTATTCTTCATATCGAACAAAATCCGGTTCGGTATGCGCGTTATCCGTTGGTTTATTTAGTGGAAGCCGCCGATGATATCTGCTATCAGATAATGGATATTGAAGACGCGCACAAATTGCATTTGATTTCAACGGAAAAAGCCCAAAAACTCTTTCTCGATTTCTTTGAGGGTGAAAAGTTGCAACGTAGAATCGATAATTTAAACTTTGTTAGCGATATTAACGAACAAATTGCCTATTTACGCGCCAGCGTCATCGGATTATTAGTGGACGAATGTTCGAAAACTTTTTTAAAACATGAAAGTACCATTTTATCGGGTAAGTTTAACGGATCGTTAATAAAGAATATCTCCCAAAAGGCACAAAAAGCATATAAAAACTGCTCTGATTTTGCTGTAAAAAATATTTATCGTACTCGCGATGTATTGGATATTGAACTCGCCGGATATCGCATTATAGGTTTTCTATTAGAGGTTTTCACAGAAGCCGTGAAAAATCCTTCTCACGAATATTCAAAACTACTTTTACAACGAATTCCGGAACAATACGAAACCGACTCTCCACAAATTTCCGTCAAAATTCAATCCATTATAGATTACGTTTCAGGAATGACCGATGTATATGCATTAGATTTATATCGCAAAATAACTGGTATTGGCTTACCAAATATCTGAATTTACTTACATTTTGATAAAAATAATTATTTTTTAATTTTTTATTGAAATTATTT
>JAUNUM010000049.1 GCA_030538215.1 Bacteroidia bacterium | reverse complement strand
TTTGTTTATTAGCACTGCTGACAATAATATAAAGTAATTGAGACGATGTACTTATGATAAAAAGTGAAAACTAATTTTTGAACAATACCTATACACAACAATCTTCAAAAAAGAATAACTTTTACGGGCAAAAATCTCACACAACGAGAAAATCATTCTATATTGTTGCCTTTTTATTCACTCGCTTCCACTTTCACATTCTTTCCGGAAATCTTATCCATAATTATCGCGATAGCTCCATCTCCCGTCACGTTACACGCCGTTCCAAAACTATCCACAGCAATATAAACGGTAATCATCAACCCGATCATTTGCTCGTTAAAGCCCAACATGCTTTGAATTATTCCAATTGCCGCCATAATGGCTCCACCGGGAACACCGGGCGCGGCAACCATCGTTATGCCGATCATAAAAATAAAACCAAAGAAAGTGGCAAAATCAATCGCCATACCAAAGAAATACATGATCGCCAACGAAAAACCGACTATCTTCATTGCGCTACCCGCCAAATGAATAGTAGCACAAAGAGGTATCGTAAATGAAGCAATGCTGGGATTTATCTTGTTATTGAGCGCACATTGCAGCGTTACAGGAATAGTTGCTGCCGAAGAAGATGTTCCTAAGGCAGTCACATAAGCAGGAAACATTGTTTTCAGCGCTTTCAGCGAATTGCGTCGCGATATGGCTCCTGCCACAACATACTGGATAAGCAACAACAGAATATGCAGCACGAAAATTACCGAAATCACTTTTAGGAAGAGCATAATCACAGAATAAACCTGTCCGGTAATGGAAATGGAGAGAAACATTCCGAAAATATAGATGGGCAGCAACGGAATAATTACAGAACGGATAATCATCGTGATTATATCCCGAAAATCGGCAAATGCTTTTTGCAGCGTATCGCCTTTGATAAGCGAAAGCCCAATCCCGATACAGAACGAAAAAATCAACGCCGACATCACATCCATAACGGGCGGCATACCCACACTGAAAAACGTTTTCACGGCTCCTTCTTCAATGCTTTGCACCGCTTCGGCATTAATTCCGCCGGTAATAATGTGCGGAAAAACGGCCTGACACGAAAAGTAGGTGAAAAATCCGGAAAATAGCGTGGAAGCATACGCAATAACGGTTGTGATCAGCAATAATTTTCCGGCTCCTTTCCCCAATTCGCCAATGGCAGGCGCCACCAATCCGACAATGATCAGCGGGATGATAAACGACAAAAAGTTACCGAATAAATCGTTAAACGTAGCGAAGATTCGTGCAAACCACATCGGCACAAACTGTCCAAGAATTATTCCCAAAATAATGGCAATAACAATACGCCCCAGTAATGGTATTTTAGATAGTTTCATTTTTCCGGATATTAATTTCATGCAAAAGTACATTTTTTTCCCGACAAACCACTTCTCATCTCCATTGAAATGAGCGTGAGTGCTTTAATGTCTAAAAATAAATGAGTACTTTTGTAGTACAATTATCAAATAAAAATGTTGAAAAAAGAGCCTGATAATATAGTTTATTCGCCAGCCGTTATCGATTTTGTAACCGTTTCCGTGGAGTTTTGTGCCATTCTTGAAAAGGGAGAAACTGTTTCTCGCGAACAGTGGGTCGACAAGATGCTTAAGCTCCTTCCGTTGATGTATATTAAAGCATCGCTCTTACCGCAAACTGTAGAAATCAACGATGAATCGCCCGAAACGTTTGTGAAAGAGGAAGATTACGCGCGCGTAGCTGCCCTTATTTCATCAATTATGGGCGAAGAAGATGTCTATCTGGATGTTTTTGTGGAAGATATGAAATATAGCGAGCGACCAATTTCGGCGTTTATATCGGAAAATATTGCCGATATTTATCAGGATGTACGTAATTTCATTTCGATTTATCAGTACGGATTAACTGAACAAATGAACGATGCACTCTTGATTTGTCAACAGAATTTCAAAACCTATTGGGGTCAGAAACTGATAAATGTATTGCGACCGCTGCATTCGATATTTTATAGCGTTGATGAAAACGATGACCTATCGGAAATGGATTTAAATGAGGAGGAATTGTGGGACTAACTATTTCAAAAGAAGAAGTTGCAGAGCTACCGGTAGAAATTTTCACGGGAAAAATAGTAGTGGTAAGCCATGAGAACGAGGCAAAAAAAGCTATTGCAGAACTATTAAAGCATTCAGAAATAGGATTTGATACCGAAACTAAACCGGCTTTCAAGCGCGGACAGGTTCATAAAGTAGCATTAATGCAACTTTCTACCACCGATGTATGCTATCTTTTTCGATTAAACAAAATCGGATATCCCGATGAACTCGACGAAATTATCTGCAATCCTGATATTAAGAAAATCGGTCTTTCGCTTCGCGACGATTTTGCAGCCATCCGCAAACGTTCAGAGAAAAAGCCGCAAAACTTTATTGATCTGCAAACTTTCGTAGATCAATATGGAATCGACGACAACGGACTGCAACGAATTTATGCCATTCTTTTCGGTAAAAAAATCTCAAAAAATCAACGCCTCTCCAACTGGGAAGCTCACCACCTAACCGAAGCACAGAAAAGTTATGCAGCAATAGATGCATGGGCGTGTTTGCGGATATATAATCATTTGATTAACACAAAATACAATGAAAAATAAAACGCTCTTATCCATTTTGATATTAATTATTCTAAAACACAATTTGCTGTTTGGACAAATTAAAACAGAATATTTTGAGACTAACACAGACCGAGTTTATTATGAAGTTTGTGGAACAGGCGCTCCCATTATATTTTTATCTGGCGGCCCAGGCGCTCCGCCTCAGTCAATGTCTCCAATGATTGAGTATGCAAGTAAGCAATATAAAACTATTTTACTACATCAGCGTGGTACAGGAATGTCCAAAAATCACACTATAGACTCTACAACAATCACATTAAATAATTATTTAGAAGATATTCTTAATGTGATAAATAAGGAAAAGATAAAGAAAACATTTTTAATTGGCCACAGTTGGGGTGCAATACTTGCCTCTGATTTTATGGTAAAATATCCCGAAAAGCTAAAGGGAGTTATTTTAATTGGCGCACCAGGGTTTTCTCTTGATTTTTTGCCTATAATGAATAATACAATTATGGAGCGATTAAGCAAAGAAGAAATAGACTCAATTCAACAATATTCAAATCAATTAAATGATTCTTCTATAGATACTCTGACAAAAGAGGAGTTATTAAAGAAGATGATTAGAATCACTAACTCTAAACAATTTTTCAATCCAACGTTAGTGGACGATTTATTGAGTTTAGGAGCATTAAACATGGATATTAATATCCTGATGATCAAACATCTTGTACAGTCCAACTGGAATATTGAAAATGATATCCGACAAATTTCAATTCCTGTTGTAATTATTAACGGAAAAACAGACCCCATTGGAGTAAATATTCCAACAAAAATGCAACAAACCATAAAAAATTCACAGCTATACCTGGTGGACAAGTGCGGGCATTACGTGTGGATGGAAAAACCTCATGAATTAAAGGAAATTATTATGAATTTCCTGTTTCAATATAAAAATTAAGTATGAAGGAAAAATACGATATCATTCTCCGTCCCAAGAAAGAAGAATCACTACGCCGATTTCATCCGTGGGTATTTTCAGGCGCTATCGCCAAAATGCCACAAGGCATAAAAGAAGGTGACATTGTAAAAGTTTTTTCTGCAAATGAAGAGTTCTTAGGCATAGGACATTATCAAATCGGGAGTATTTCTGTACGTATCTTGTCCTTCTTAGATGAAGCCATAGATGTTGACTTTTATGTTCGACAAATCTCTTCAGCATACAAAATGCGCACGGAAATCGGACTATCACGCGCCGATAACAACACTTTTCGGCTTGTTCATGGCGAAGGCGACTTTCTACCGGGGCTAATTGTCGATATATACGGAAAAACAGCCGTTATTCAAGCCCACTCCGTGGGAATGGATACCGATAAAGAGAAAATTGTTGCCGCTTTGCAGCAAGTTATCGGAGCAGAAAAGTTAGAAAATATCTATTACAAATCTGAGGGAACACTCCCTTTCAAAGCCGATATTGAATCTACAGATGAGTATTTGGTAGGCGGAAAAAGCACAGATTACATTGCCGTTGAAAACGGATTAAAATTCAATATTGATTGGCTTCGCGGGCAAAAAACCGGATTTTTTGTCGATCAACGCGAAAACCGAAGGTTACTTGAAAAATATGCAATCGGTAAAACCGTACTAAATATGTTTTGCTACACGGGTGGATTCTCGGTTTACGCGCTACGCGGCGGAGCTAAATCGGTACACTCTGTGGATAGTTCAGCCAAAGCCGTATCACTTACCGATGAGAACGTGAAACTCAATTTCGAAAACGATACTCGACACACTTCTTTCTCGGAAGATGCATTTAAATTCCTAAAAGAATCCGTAACAGATACATACGATTTAATTATTCTCGACCCACCGGCTTTTGCCAAACATCGTGGCGCTATCAACAATGCTTTGCAAGGATATAAAAGGCTCAACTTAGCAGCGTTGGAGAAAATAAAATCGGGTGGAATTCTATTTACTTTTTCCTGTTCTCAAGTTATTAGCAAAGAGCAATTTCGGTTGGCTGTCTTTAGTGCAGCTGCTATTTCGGGAAGAAAAGTCCGAATTTTACATCAACTCACTCAACCTGCCGATCATCCTATAAACATATATCATCCCGAAGGAGAATACCTGAAAGGATTGGTTTTATTTGTAGAATAAAGTGTAAACAATTACTTATTTATCAACTAAAATACCCGCTTTTAGTTAATTATTGCAAAATAAAGACGATTTCTCCTTGAAATATTTTTTTAGTGTAGAAAAACCCTTTATATTTGCATCGTGTTTTTCATGGTATTAGATTTAAGGTTAACAATGAAGATTGGTTGTCGTGAGACAACCTTTCCTTTTTTATATAGGTTATCTTAATTTTCTTCGCTTTTTTCTACTATTTACAAATTATAATCTTTCAGATTTCCAAGTTGAAATGTTAATCGCTATTTTTGTAGAAGATTTTTCATACAATAATAATGGATTTCAGAACACAAGTAATTATTCCCAAATCAAATTTTTCAATAGATCATTCTACAAAAATGATGTTGTTAGGCTCTTGTTTTTCTGAAAACATAGGAGTCAAGCTGCTAAGGAACAAGTTTCAGGTAAAAGTTAATCCCTTTGGGATAGTGTATAATCCGCTATCCGTTGCAAGTGTTGTAAAACGAGTGCTTTCGAATAATAATTTTGACGAAACCGATCTTGTTTTTCACAACGATGTTTACCAAAGTTTTCTGCATCACGGCGTATTTTCTCATCCCGATAAGAGTATTTGCTTAAAAAATATTTCCGAATCGTTTGTCAATGCGGCAGAATTCATCCGTAAAACGGATATATTCTTAATCACCTTCGGAACGGCTTACGTTTACAAATTGAAATCGACGGAAGAAATAGTTGGAAATTGTCATAAGTTTCCCTCCGATACATTTACACGAGAAAGGCTAAGCGTTGAAGAGATCGTGGATGAATGGGAAGAAATTATCAAAACCGTTTTATCGATTAATCCTGACACAAAATTTATTTTCACAATTTCCCCAATTCGCCACTGGAAAGACGGCGCACACGAAAACCAAATCAGCAAATCCATTCTCCATTTGGCGATAGACAATTTGCAGAAAAAGTTTGCTTTATCACTCTCCTACTTTCCGGCTTTTGAAATTTTGTTGGACGAGTTGCGCGATTATCGCTTCTTTGCCGACGATATGATGCATCCGTCATCGGTTGCTATCGATTATATTTGGGAGCGCTTCTGTGAAACTTATTTTTCAGAAAAAACTATAATCATCAATTCGGAATGGGAGCGAATAAGTCAATCATTAAATCACCGTCCATTGAATGAACAGACCGAAAATTATCATCGTTTTTTAGAACAAACATTACAGAAACTGACTGTTTTTCAAAACAATCATCCACAAATAAACTGTACGCAAGAAATTGAAGAATTAACAGAAAAAATCACAAAATGAAACGAGCATGTAAATCAGTTACACACAAGAGCATGATTATTGCGAGTTCCACCTGACATTAATGAAAAAAATCAAAAAATAAACAGATGAAATATCCTATTTCCCAAATAGCAGCCATATTCGGCATTAAAAATCAAACGTTTACAGACACCGAAATATCCATTTTACTTACCGATAGCCGAAAACTGAACAATCCCCAGGAAACGCTTTTTTTTGCTATCGAAACTAAACAGAACGATGCGCACAAGTTTATTTCCGATTTGTATTACTCGGGAGTGAAAAATTTTGTTGTAAGCAAATTGTTTCCGGAATGGACATCATTTACCAATGCTAACTTCCTACAAGTGCCAAACACACTTCAAGCTCTGCAAAAGTTAGCAGCTTACCATCGTAAACAATTCAATATTCCCGTTATCGGAATAACCGGAAGCAACGGTAAAACCATCGTCAAAGAGTGGCTCTATCAGCTTTTGGAAGAAGATTACAACATCGCTCGTTCACCGAGAAGTTACAATTCACAAATCGGCGTTCCGCTTTCGGTATGGGAATTGAACGAAAACAGCACTTTAGCCATCTTCGAAGCCGGAATCTCACAACCCGACGAAATGGAATATCTGGAACCGATTATCCACCCTACTATCGGTGTTTTTACAAAATTAGGCGAGGCGCATCAAGAGAATTTCACATCGCAACAACAAAAATGCATGGAAAAACTTGAGCTTTTCGCCAACAGTAATATATTTGTTTATGAGGAAGATAATAGGATTATTCACCAATCGGTGGATATGATGGTGCTGTCACAAAAATCGTTTTGCTGGTCACGTAAATATACCGATGCGCCGCTGTTCATTCGTAAAATGGAAAAGAACGACAATACAACCACCATATATTATTCATTTCTCAATTTCGATTACACCGTATCCATTCCTTTTATTGACGAAGCCTCCATTGAGAATGCAATCAGCTGCTTAGCCGTCATGCTCTACCTGAATATAAAACCGGAAAAAATATCGGAACGAATGCTGAAATTAGAGCCGGTAGCAATGCGATTAGATGTTCGGCAGGGGAAAAACGACTGCACCCTTATAAATGACACCTACAACTCAGATATCAACTCCATAAAGATTGCGCTTGATTTTCAACAACAGAGAAAAGTTGATCAATCATTGAAAAAAACATTAATTATCTCCGATATTCTACAAACAGGAATTATGCCAAAATCTCTCTACAAGCGAGTAGCAGAACTAATTCAACAAAATGGAATAGAAAAACTAATTGGAATTGGACACGATATTTACGAGAATAATGAAATATTTTTGGTATCGGAAAAGTACTTTTTTCGTTCTACTGAAGATTTTGTACAATCCAGCATATGGGAAAAGTTTGAAAATGAACTTATTTTACTGAAAGGAGCAAGAAAATATCACTTCGAACAAATTAACGAATTATTGGAACAGCGCATTCACGAAACCATTTTGGAAATAGATTTAGATGCTTTAGTTCATAATTTCAACTTTTACAAATCGAAAATATCCGCGCAAACAAAACTAATTTGCATGGTAAAAGCTAACGGATACGGAACGGGAGCGGTAGAAATTGCCAAAACGTTGCAGTATCACCGATGCGAATATTTTGCGGTAGCCGTTGCAGAAGAAGGAGTAGAGTTACGGAAAGAAGGTATTTCCACACCCATAATCGTGCTTAATCCGGAAGTTAACGGATTTGAAGAACTATTTTCCCGAGACTTGGAACCCGAAGTGTATAATTTTAAAATATTGGAAGCATTTATACATGAAGCCGAAAGGCGGGGTATAACCAATTATCCCATTCACGTAAAAATTGATACCGGCATGCATCGATTGGGCTTTCTCCCCAGCCAATTACCGGAACTTATCGATAGATTAAAACTACAAAAAGGATTGAAAGTGAAATCAGTTTTTTCGCATCTTGCTGCCAGTGAAAGCTGGACATTTGATGATTTCACACAAAAACAAATCGATATTTTAGATACTGTTCACAAAGAGATTGAGAAAAAAATAGGATATCCGGTTTGGAAACACATTCTCAACTCTGCCGGAATTGAACGATTTCCCAGCGCACAATGGGATATGGTTCGATTAGGAATCGGATTATACGGCGTGAGTGCCAGTGGGTTGGATGGATTAAAAAATGTTTTCACATTAAAAACAACTATCTTACAAATAAAGGAGATACCCAATCACGAAACCGTAGGTTATGGAAGAAAAGAAGCACTTAATCGTGATGCAAGAATTGCTACTATCCGCATTGGATATGCTGATGGATTGGATAGAAAGTTTGGAAATCGAAAAGGAGAAATACTTATAAACGGTAAGTTTGCTCCTATCGTAGGAAATGTCTGTATGGATCTCTGTATGGTTGACGTTACGGATATCGATGCAAAAGAAGGCGACACAGTTGTTATTTTTGGAGAAAATTTATCGGTAATTAAACTTGCCGAAAACATCGATACCATTCCTTACGAAATACTCACTTCTGTCTCTTCCCGTGTAAAACGTGTGTACGTAAAAGAATAGAAAATCAATAAATTATAAATATGGAACAATTAAGTTTAACTACGCCGTCACTTTTGTTTTCGGCTATTTCACTATTAATGCTTGCTTACACAAATCGTTTTTTGTCGTATGCGCAATTGGTCAGACATCTGAAAGAAAAGTTTACAAAAGAAAAAGACTCTACTTTTTTACCACAAATTGAAAATTTAAGGAAAAGATTAAAACTTATCCGCGACATGCAAATTTATGGTATTTTGAGTCTTTTATTATGTGTGGTAAGTATGTTTTTCATCTATATACAAATGTACACTATTGCCGCATATATATTTGGCATTGCTTTAGTTCTTTTGATTATTTCTCTTACTATCTGTGTTCGTGAAATTCAAATATCCATCAGAGCATTAGACGTACACTTACATGATATGGAGATATAAATCTTTCTTTTATACGAAACAGAAAAATACAAATAAAAAAGCATCTCGAATCGAGATGCTTTTTTATTTGTATTGTAATCTAATTTTCTGAATTATTCAGCAAAGAAGATAGCTACGCGGTTCCAGTCGTTTTCTGCGTAAGGTTGTTCTGTATCACCTTTCCAGTCAACAGAAACACGGCTGCTGTCAATTCCATATTCGTTTGTTAAAGCATCAGCAACAGCTTTTGCACGTTTTTCTGAAAGAGCCATATTGTAAGCAGCTGAACCTGTTTGTTTATCGGCATAAGCAACAATCTTAACAGTAGAGTTAGGATTAGCTTTCATGTATTCAGAAGTATTGTAAACGCTAACTTGTTGACCTTTGTCAATCTTAGCAGAATTAATACGGAAGAATACTACGTTAGGAATATAAACACTTGCCGGAGCAACAACAGGAGCAACAACTTCTGGACAATCAGGACAATCAACCGGTCTTTTTCTGAGTTGTTCGTTTTCAGAACGAAGTCTATTGATTTGGCTGTTCAAGTCGTTGATTAAGTTGTAATCCATCAATTCAGCAGGAGTGAAATCTTGTTTTCCACCAAGACCGAATTGTAAACCTCCAAGAACACTTAACATACCATCATATTCATAATCACCTGTAGGAGTTGCACTGAAATCAAATGATTCTTGCATCAATCTGTAACCAACTTCAATGAAAAGATTTACACTACGTCCTAAACGGAAATTGTTAATAACACCCACATTGTAAGTCAATGTCTGATTTTGTCCTTTAAAAGCACTTTTGTTTCCAGCATAAGGTCTTTTAAACCATTCGTTCATACCATACATATAGCCAACTCCTAAATAAGGCACAAAGCTATATACTCTATCAGGATTGTAAGGCATAACTGCGTTAGTCAAATTGTACATAAGATCTAAATGACCACCAACCCATTTCATATTGGTTTTGTTAGCGTAGTTAATAACTGGTTGACCAGCATCAATAACCAAACGACCACCCCAAACAGGAGAATTCCAGCGACCAATACTTAATTGACCTTGCCAACCAAGTCTATCACCCATCTTGTCAAATTTCTTCATGTTATAGGTGTTTACGCCACCGCCTAAACCTATAAACCAATTGTCACTAGCTTTGTTCTTCAGATACACTGTACCGTTAGAAACATTTTGTACTTCTTGTGCACTCATACTGAATGCAAAAAGAGCAGTAATTAAAAGTAAACTAAACTTTTTCATAAATTTAAATTCTAATTAAAATTTGTTTTATTACAATAACTCGATAATTAATGTTTATAATTAATAAATACCGTATAAATATAATCTGTATTTTATAACATTTGTATTTTTAAAATGTTCGCAAAAGATTAAAAAACTTATAATAACTTATTTCCTCATCTGCGAAATCAACGCAAAGATATATCTAATTTCTAAAATACAATTGTTTTTTTAAGAAAAAATGATGAAAACCTACTATTTTAGGGTATTTTTCCACATTTTTTTAACTCAAAACCACAAAATCAGCCTAAATAGCTTTTTAATAATTTACTTCTTGAGTCTTGACGAAGTCTTCTTATAGCTTTTTCTTTGATCTGACGAACACGTTCTCGCGTAAGCTGAAATTTATCGCCAATCTCTTCTAAAGTCATTTCTTGGCATCCGATTCCAAAAAACATCTTAATAATATCGCTTTCGCGATCAGTAAGGGTAGCAAGAGCGCGATCTATTTCTTTTTGCAACGATTCATTAATTAATGTTCTATCGGCAATAGGAGCATCATCATTCACAAGAACATCCAATAAACTGTTATCTTCACCTTCAACAAATGGAGCATCCATTGATATATGTCTTCCCGAAACTTTCAAAGAATCAGTAACTTTATCTACCGATATATCAAGTTCAATAGCCAATTCTTCTGCCGAAGGACGACGTTCATTCTCCTGTTCAAATTTCTGAAAAGCTTTACTTATTTTGTTTAGTGAGCCAACTTGATTAAGCGGTAATCTAACGATTCTTGATTGTTCAGCCAATGCTTGCAAGATAGATTGACGAATCCACCATACCGCATAACTAATAAATTTAAAACCACGGGTTTCGTCAAATTTTTCAGCAGCTTTTATCAATCCTAAATTTCCCTCATTTATTAAGTCAGGAAGGCTAAGCCCTTGGTTTTGATATTGTTTTGCCACCGATACTACAAATCGCAAATTAGCTCGGGTCAACTTTTCAAGAGCTTTTCTGTCGCCCTTTTTAATTGCCTGCGCCAACTCCACTTCTTCTTCCACAGTAATTAGGTCTTCGCGACCTATCTCCTGAAGATATTTGTCTAAAGAAGCGCTTTCACGATTCGTGATCGACTTAGTTATCTTTAATTGTCTCATTTATTATATTTTATCCTTTCTTCTTTAAAATCGGGGTGCAAAGTTACTGCTTTTTTTGCAATAAGTAAATTTTAATATCGCTTATATCCCATTTCCTTTATAATAACGAAGGATTTGGATATCTCCAAACCCTTTGCTATAGAAACACATTTCGGTATGTTTTTGTTATAGAAAAAAATGTCAATTAACTTTAATTAACTCAACTTTTTTATTTTGCACCTTGAGACAAGTCAATTGCAATGTATTGTGTTCTTCCATTTGGATAGAAACCGGCAATCAAAATTACTTTATCTTGCCTGCTACCACTTACAGATGAAACAATTTTGGCTATATCGCTTTCACTATTTACAGGCGTATTATTTACCCGCATAATAATGAATCCTTTGTTTATTCCCTCTTTTCTGAACAAACCGTTGTTATCTACGCTTGCTACTTCAACTCCACTACCGATTCCAAGCTGCTGTTTTCGATTATTCGGAATATCATTGAAGGTTGCACCCAATAAGTTCATACTATCCGAACTTCTCTGAATTTCGGTATTTCCGGCATCATTCTTCAGTTCAACCGTGTAGGAATGTTCTTTTCCTTTTCTATCAACTGTAACTTTCACCTTATCTCCGGGACGATATCTGCTCAATTGGTCTTGTAATCCGGCAAAATTTTTAATTTGCACATTATTAATTGCTTTAATAATATCGCCTTTCTCCATACCGGCAGCTTTAGCAGCGCTTCTGTCGGCAAAATCATCTACTACAACACCCACTATCTGTGACAATTCGGTTGCTTTAGCTGGATTTTGCTGTCTAACCGCCTCAATATTCGGCACCTGAATACCCAAAACAGCTCTTTGCACAGCGCCGTATTGTTTTAAATCTGCCGCAACTTTTCCGGCAATAGAAATAGGCACAGCGAAAGCTAAACCATTAAAATCGCCGGATTGAGAGAAAATTGCTGTGTTTATTCCCACCAATTCACCTCTTGTATTTACCAAAGCTCCGCCACTATTTCCTCTATTAACGGCGGCATCAACCTGAATAAATGATTGAATTCCTAAGCTTCCGCCTACAATATTTCCTCTATTTTTTGCACTTACAATGCCCGCTGTTACGGTAGAAGTCAGATTAAATGGATTTCCAACAGCGAGAACCCATTCACCTACTTGTAGTGCATCGGAATTTCCAAAAGTAAGATACGGAAAGTCATTTCCTTCAATTTTTATTAATGCAATATCGGTTTGCGGATCTGTTCCGATAACTTTGGCGGTTATTTCTCTATTATCGTTCAGCGAAACTGTCACTTCGGTAGCGCCTTCCACAACGTGATTGTTTGTAATAATATATCCATCTTTAGAGATAATTACGCCCGAGCCGAAGCCGATTTGTTCACGTGGTTGCATATTTCTCTCTCCGAATCCGAAGAAAAAATCAAACGGATTCATATATTGTTGTTGACTGATGGATTTGACCTTCACGTGAACAACTCCGTTTACTGATTTCGATGCTGCCTCCGTAAAATCGGGATAACCTTGTTGTGTGGTTAAACTGGCCAATCTCACATTTTTATCTTGATCAAAGGAATCAGCATATCCACTTTGCTCAATAGTAGCAGAAGAGTTTGAAATTCTCTGCATACTATTTTTCGAAATAGTATTATACCCAAAAAGAGTAATTGCCGAACTCAAAATGGCAACAATAATAATTGTCACAATGTTTTTTACGTTTCCAGTATTCATATCAAATAAATTAGTTTGAATTTTAACATTTACACAAATGTAGAAACAAAAAGTGTACAAGGGTTTACTTTAAGTGTCCTTTTTTGACACTTTTAACTAAAAAAACAATCGATTAACCCGCTTTAACCGTGCAAAATATAATTTCAAAATTTTTAAATGTCAGTTTGGCAGAAAAGTTTTACTGAAGATATGAGTTCTATCTTTTAGGTTTATTCCTTTTGTTGGCGTATTTTCTGAACTTGAAGTTATTAAAAGGTTGAAAAACATCATGAAAAAACAGATTGATGTGATACTTCCCGGTTTCGAATAAATTGCTGTTTTTATTGATCACGTACAACTGAGTTATAAATCTAATAATCAGAAAGAATACACCTAAAGCAATTAAGAGATAATTACTAAAAATTACTCCATAAACAATTCCGGCAACAACAGACAGATAAAACATGTATTTTGAAAATGTCTCTAAACCAAAAATAAAAGACGAAGTACCTCTATAAAACTGTTTCGTATAAAGATATTTGGATTTCAATGCACGCCACGTAAAAAAGTTATCCACCACATCGCTTTGCGTCATACTTTCGGGCGATATAGCTACTCCAACTTTTCTCTTTCTTACAATTCTATTGATAAGTAAATCATCCTCACCACCTTCGATATTCAATACCGACGAAAAACCTTTTTCATCAAAAAATATCTCCTTTTTATAAGCAAGATTCCTACCGATTCCCATAAATGGTTTTTTAAGAATGGCAAGCGATAAGTATTTCAGTCCGTGAATCATGTTATCGTAAAGGATAAATTTACGCATAGCCACTTTCTTCTCAATTTGCAACTTGCAAAATCCCAATACGATATCTTTCCCCTTCGAAAACTCGTTAGCAAACATCTGAATCCACTTGTGGGAAGCAGGCACACAGTATGCTTCGGTAAATAATACAATATCGTTTTTTGCTGCTTTAACTCCAAGAGTCAAAGCAAGTTTTTTCTCGTTTATATCTTCTGCGCCGGCAGGTACATAAGTGTGATAAAGATTAGAATATTTTTGATTGAATGATTTAAGTAACACATCGGTTTCGTCCGTTGAGCCCATGTTTACGACAATTACCTCAAAATCGGGATAATCTTGCTCAAGTATTGCCGGAAGATATTTTGCCAAGTTTTCCGATTCATTTTTTGATGCAATAACAACCGAAACCGATGGCAAATTTTCTGAAACTTGTTGGGTTTTATCCCTTTTATGTTCATAAATATACGGTTTTCTGTAAATCACCAGATAATAAGCCAATTGAATAATAAAAAACAACAAAATTGCTCCCGAAATAATCCAAAAAGGAAGCGAAAAATCGAAAACTAAATATTGCGATAAATCCATAATTTATAACGAATCTGAAAAATAAGATGCAGGCAATTCACGACAATTGTACGTCGAAGCCATTGTTTCACCATAAGCGCCGGCAGAACGAATAGCGATAAAATCACCTCGTTGTGATTGATTTAACAATACATTTTCGCCAAAAACGTCACTCGATTCACAAACCGGACCAACCACATTGTAAGTTTCGTATTCTTTGTCGGAACTGATATTTTCTATATGATGAAAAGCCTGATAAAGAGCAGGACGTATTAAATCGGTCATTCCGGCATCAGCGATCAGGAATTTCTTGGAAGTTCCCTCTTTTATGTACGTTGTACGTGCGATAAGCGAACCGCAAGGAGCGACAAAAGATCGTCCCAACTCAAAATGAAGCATTTGATTCTCATTAAGTTTCAGGTATTTGGCAAATAATCTGAAATAAGACTCAAAATCGGCAATTGGGCAATGATTGGGATGATGATAATTTATACCCAAACCACCACCCACGTTAATTATTTTGAATGAAATATCTTTCTGCAAAAACCAATTTTGCAATTGGACCGCCCTCACACAAAGATTTTCAAAAGACGACAAATCCGTAATTTGTGATCCGATGTGAAAATGCATCCCAATCAGTTTCAAATGATTGCTGTTTGCGATTAGCTCAATTGCCTTCGGCAAATCGGGTTCGTTAAGTCCAAATTTATTTTCCTCTAAACCCGTAGTGATATATTTATGTGTATGTGCATCAACGTTGGGATTAATTCTTAACGCAATCTGTGCAATTTTTTCCTTTTCGGATGCCAGACGTTCAATAGCTTCCATTTCGGGTAGCGACTCCACGTTAAAACAAAAAATATCGTTATCCAACCCGATTTTAATTTCTTTATCTGTTTTTCCCACACCGGCAAAAGCTATTTTCGATGCCGGAAATCCACAATCCAAAGCTTTGAGAATTTCATTCCCGCTCACGCAGTCGGCTCCAAACCCATAGGATGCTATTTCTTTTAAAATTCGCGGATTTGAGTTGGCTTTCAACGCGTAATGAATGACGTATTTCTTCCCTTCGACTTCCTTTTTCACGGTTTCGAGCGTTTCACGCAACAAATCCATATCGTAATAATAAAACGGTGTTTCTAAAGAGTGAAATTTTTCGACAGGAAATTGACCTTTGATCATCGACTTGAATTTTAATTCGTTGTGGAAAATGATGTAGGAAAAGACATCTAAACTCTCCGATTCTAATCGGCAAAAATACATTTTTTTGTCGAGAGTTTAAGAGTTATACGGTATTAATTCAGAAATTTCGGATAATAGCAAGTGCTTTATTGATTTTCTCGTTCATCAACAACTCAAAATCCAGCCAATGGATGGTAAAACCACGTTTTTCCATACCGCGAAACCAGGTCATTTGCCGCTTGGCAAACTGATGAATGGAAATTTCTAATTGCGAAAACATTTCTTCGTAACTAATTTCTCCAATAACGTAAAGCGTTACAAATTTGTATTCGAGCCCGTAATAAATAAGGTCATCGGAAGAAACACCCTTGTTGAGTAGCGATTTCACCTCATCGATCATTCCTTCGTCCAATCTTTTTTTAAGACGGGAAGATATTTTTTGTCGTCGTGATTCCCGATCGATATCGATTCCGATAATAATACTTTCAACCGGTGGATAATCGAGTTCCGAAACCGGATGCTTACTTTGAAAATCAGCAATTTCAATGGCACGGATGGCACGTTTTTTGGTATCGGTATCGGTGGTGTTGTGAAGTGCTTTGTAAGAAGATAGAATTTGAGTTAGTTCGTCCAAAGATTTAGGCTCCAGTCTTTTTCTCAACCCGGGATTTTCAGGCACATCGGGCAAATGATAACCTTTCAAAACGGATTCGATATAAAGTCCGGTTCCACCGCAAAGAATCGGTGTTTTATTGCGCGATAAAATTTCGCTGTAAACCTTGTGAAAATCGTGCTGATAATTAAATAACGTGTACTTGTCGCCGGCTTCACGTATATCGATTAAGTGATGGGGAATATTCTTGTTATCGACAACATAATCCACCAAATCCTTTCCGGTTCCAATATCCATTCCCCGATAAAGCTGCCGCGAATCGGCACTGATAATTTCTCCATCAATATACGAAGCCAAATGCGCTGCAAAAGTAGTTTTTCCACTCGCCGTTGGTCCCAATATTGTTATCATTTTACTCATTCTCTATCGCCCTCTCTTCTTTCCGCCAAGTCGCAGACTACCAGCTTCCTCCGGCTCCGCCGCCACCAAAACTTCCGCCGCCACCGCCGCCGAAGCCACCACTAAATCCACCGCCGCCACTAAATCCGCCGCCCCAGCCGGAACTTCTGCCCCGTGAAACAGGCGGAAAGAATATCGGTCCACCATCGGTTCTGTGATGCCCGTCACCATCGATATGCTGGTCTCCGCCTCGGCGAAGGGATGATAATATGATAAATATAATAATGAAAAGTAAAACAATTGCCCAAATCGGAATCCCTTCCGATCCTGTAGCATCTGCATCAAACTCTCCCGATAAACGGGCAATAACAACATCTACAGCAGCATTAACTCCACCAAAGTAATCGTTTTCCTGAAAGTAGGGAATCATTTTATCACGGACAATTCTTCCGGCAAAAGCATCGTTAATGGAACCTTCCAAACCGTATCCAGTAGCAATAAATGCTTGTCCACGACTGTTACCGATTTTGGGTTTTATAAGAATCAGCAATCCATTATTTTTACCTTGTTGCCCTATTCCCCATTTTTCGCCCAGCACAAAAGCATAATCCGATGCCGGATATCCACTCAAATCGTTAACCGTAACTACGTAAATCTGCGTAGAAGTAGAGTCGTTATAGGCGAGCAATCTCTGTTCCAGAGCCTGATTTTCGGCAGAAGAAAATATATCGGCAAAATCGTTTACCAACCGGAACGGAACCATTGGTTCGGGAATATTCTGAGCCGAAATTCCCAAAGACGACAAAAACAACAGTATAATAATGGTAAATTTACTCTTCATCAAATACAACTTCATCGCTCAATTCGTTCACATCGTTTTCCAAAATCGGATAACGCGCTTTTATTAACTCACCTACTTTTCCCACACCCTGACAAATTCCATCACAAATCCGCTCATCTTTAAAATAAGAGAGCATATCTTCGAGAACCAAGTCCCAAAAACCGTCTTTGGCGACTTCATCAATACCCGAATCACCAATAACGGCAACTTTGTGATCATCCGGTGCCACATAAATCAATACCGAGTTCCGCAATGCTGTAGTATCCATTTTAAGTTGCTTAAATTTCTTGTAAGCCGCATCCAACGGACTCTCCTTGCATTTTCTTGCTACGCAAACACGAATTTCGGCAGAGGTTTGGCTTTCGGCTGCGCGAATAGATTCAACTACCCTGTTTAATTCTTCTTGATTTAACATCTAATTGATTGACGTATTACGATTGACAATTGACGATTCTATTTTTTACGAAAACATGAAACATTTTTCATTCGTAAATCTAAAATCGTAAATCGTAAATTAAAACTCAACTTTCGGTGCAGTTTCCGTTCCAGGAGCAGATTGGAAATATCCCTTCGGTTTAAAACCGAACCATCCGGCATATATCACGCGCGGAAACTGACGGATATACGAATTAAAATCTTGAGCAGACTGATTGAATTTGTTTCTTTCCACCGAAATTCGATTTTCAGTACCTGCCAATTCGTCCTGAAGCGCTAAAAAGTTTTGATTGGCTTTCAGTTCGGGGTAGTTTTCCTGAATAAGCAACAATCGTCCGATAGCAGAACGCAGCTGGCCTTGCGCCTGCTGAAATTGCTGAATGCTTTCTTCCGTCAGATTTTCCGGATCAATAGTCATCTGTGTGGCTTTGGCGCGTGCTTCGGTCACTTGCGTGAAAGTTTCCTGTTCGTGTTGTGCATAACCTTTAACCGTATTTACCAAATTAGGGATCAAATCTGCACGGCGCTGGTATGCATTTTCCACATTTGCCCATTGCGAATTAACGCTTTCCTGCTTGTTTACCATTGTGTTGTAACCACAACTCGATAATGTAACGCCCACAACGGCTAATAATAAAATGTACTTTAAATTCTTCATTGTTTCAATAAATTTATAATTTTTCGTTTTAATAAATTGTAATTTTTGCAACATAAAATGTGAATTACACTTCAAAAGACTTCCAAAAACTGCGCCATTTTTCAACATCGCCGGCTTCACTTAGTTTATCGTGATTAATGGCAAGTCCCGATTTTATTCCGTTGGGTTTAGTTTGAATGTTCACGCTCAACGTTGAGCCGTCTTCTAAACCACAACGCCAGTAACGCCACTTTTCGGTTTGGGTTACCGATGGTTCACGGCTGATTTTAACTCCACCGAACTCCAAAACTCCATCCACGCGTTTCATCCATTTTTCAAGGGCGATATCCATAGCACCATCAATAGTTTTACTTACGGTTACGCTGAAATCCCCATCACACCGCTGCCCCGGTTTTCTTCGACCTATATATTGCTCGTAAGCCACAGCAACGCCCTGTGCCCACCATTCCGGACTTTTCGATTTCCCTATTTCACGAATTTTCTCCAACGTTTTCACAGCCATCGCAGTATGATCCAGTTCTTGTGCATTAATGGAGTCCAAATATTGCACCCATTCGCCCCACAGGAGTCCCGAACCCGTTTCCAATGCTTTTACGTTAGAAGGCTTTGTCATTTTTAGAGGTTTTTAAGTCTTTTAATTAACGTTTAACCTGTATTTTTGTTTGATCCTTTTTGGATATAAAAAATATAATATACATTTGCATAAAATATAAATTACACAATTATAAATACACAACAAGTATGAAAACAAACCGCGAAGAAAGATTAAACTACATCGAAAACAAGTTGCATCAGTGTGAATCAGATTTGCAACGACTACAAAAAATGAACTCCGATTTGAAGCAAATAGTTGAAAACATGGAGGAGTTATCGGAATATTATTCCAACGAATATATATCGGATTATGAGAATTCGGAGCAATTTAAAAATCATTACGAAGTACTCAATCAAGATAGCATTTGGAATGTAATGACCGATCAGCGCATTGAAAAGATTCAATTATTGAAAACAATTATCAATTCTATTGAAAGTTGAAATATAAATTGAATTCAGAAAAAAACTCAAACATTTTGCCAATCCATTAGAAAATAATATCTTTGCACCGGTAAATGACGAGGGGAGCACTTGAAATGCTCCTTTTTTGTTTGTTTACACCCCACAAATGATTGAGAAAAACGAGATTAAGACTTTGGTTGAGGAGTTTTTAAAAAAGTCTCCCGACTACTTAGTAGATGTAATTATTGCCACGGGCAATACCATAACGGTAGAAATTGATAACGACAATGGCGTTAATATTGACGACTGCGTTGAATTGAGCCGTTATCTGGAATCAAAACTCGACCGTGATGCAGAAGACTTCGAATTAACAGTAACTTCTGCCGGATTGACATCTCCTTTTAAAACTCATCGTCAATATAAAAAATACGAAGGTAAAGAAGTTGAAGTGCTCACCAAAAAAGGCGAAAAGGTGAAAGGCGTATTAAAATCTTCAAACGATAACAATTTCACCATCGAAGTTTCTAAAATGGTTAAACCCGAAGGAGCAAAACGAAAGACAGAGATAAAAGAAGAGCAAACTTACAATTACGACGAAATAAAATATACAAAATATCTAATCAGATTTTAATAACCAATATGGGCAAAAAAAAGGAAACAATCAGCCTAATAGATACATTTTCAGAATTCAACGAACTGAAGAATATTGATAAAGCCACCATGATCAGTGTGCTTGAAGAGTCGTTCAGAAGCGTGATTGCCAAGTCGGTTGGCACGGATGAAAATTTTGACATTATCATCAACCCCGACAAAGGAGATTTGGAAATTTGGCGCAACCGTGTTATCGTGGAAGATGAGGAACTGCAAAATCCCAATATGGAAATCAGCTTGAGCGATGCTCACAAAATCGACGACGATTTTGAGGTAGGCGAAGAAGTTACCGACGAACTCCATTTGGAAGATTTTGGTCGAAGAACCATTCTAAACCTCCGCCAAACGCTGGCATCGAAAATTCTCGAACTCGAAAAAGATAATCTCTACAATAAATATAAAGAAAAAGTTGGAGAAATTGTATCAGGTGAAGTTTATCAGGTTTGGAAAAAAGAGTTGTTGCTTCTCGATGATGAACACAACGAACTTATCCTGCCCAAAACCGAACAAATCCCCAGCGATTTTTTCCGCAAAGGAGAGCACGTACGTGCTATTGTTGCCCGAGTTGAAAACAAAAACAACAATCCCAAGATTATTCTTTCGCGTACATCGCCCATATTTCTCGAAAGATTGTTCGAAATGGAAATTCCTGAAATTAACGATGGACTTATCACCATCAAAGGCATCGCCCGCATTCCGGGAGAACGCGCCAAAGTGGCAGTAGAAGCTTACGACGATCGCATCGATCCTGTTGGAGCGTGCGTGGGGATGAAAGGTTTCCGTATTCACGGAATTGTTCGCGAACTCCGCAACGAAAATATCGACGTAATCAACTACACCAACAACACCAACCTGTTTATTCAGCGCGCATTAAGTCCGGCAAAAATCAACTCAATTTCCGTGAAGGAAGAAGAACGTCGTGCCGAAGTATTCCTCTATCCCGAAGAAGTTTCATTAGCTATCGGTAAAGGCGGTGCAAATATTAAATTGGCCTCCATGCTCACAGGCTACAACATAGAAGTATTCCGCGAAATAGACGATTTCGACGAAGAAGACATTTACCTAGACGAGTTCCGCGATGAAATTGACGGATGGGTAATAGATCAGCTGAAACGTATCGGTTGTTCAACCGCCAAGAACGTGTTGGCAATGCCACGCGAAAAACTTATCAAAGAAGCCGACTTAGAAGAAGACACCGTGGACGAAGTGTTGGATATACTTCGCTACGAATTTGAAGACGAAGACAACATTGAAACGGATCAAGAAAATTAAAATCGTAAAACTGTTCATAAAATCAATAAATTAAGAAAGGACAAACTCAACATATATGGCAGAAAGATTAAGTAAAGTAGCTCGAAATTTAAATGTAGGAATCAACACGTTAGTTGAATTCTTACACAAAAAAGGTATTACTGTTGAAGCAAATCCTATGACAAAAATTGAGGAAGAACAGTACAATTTGTTGATTGCCGAATTCAGCAAAGATAAAAAAATAAAAAAAGAGGCATTAGAAAATCTCGAAAGAATGCACCGTAAAGATGACAAGCGGGAAACAATTGCTATTGAAGGATACGAGATAGAGGAAAAACCCAAGAAAAAGGCAGAAAAAGAAACTATAAAAGCCGAGATTCCCGATGATTTAAAACCTAAATTCAACGTTGTTGGTAATATCGATTTAGACGAACAGAAAAAGCAGAAAAAAGAGGTAGAAATTGAACCCGAAGAAGTAGAGATAGAAGCAGAAACGGAAATAGAAGAGCCAACAAAAATAGAAGTTGAGCAAAAATCGGAAGAAATAGTAGAACCGGAAGAAACCGTACTTGTTACGCACGATGAAATACCTGCCGAAATAGAAGCT
>JAUNUM010000048.1 GCA_030538215.1 Bacteroidia bacterium | reverse complement strand
ACTAAAGTCTTGCACTAAAGTGCATAGTTTTAACTAGCGAACTTAAAAAATAAAATATTCACAAACACCAAAGTCTCCGCCAACTGGCGAAGATTTAGGGGTAATATAATCACAATAATGAAAAAAATAAACGCATTCATTCTCTTCACGCAGCCCGAACAAGCGGCGAAAACTGTAGAAGAGTTAAAACAATCGGAGTTAGTAAAGAAAGTTTATTTGCTTACTCCTGAAAACGTAACGGAAACCATCGCCGGATGCAAAAACATTCCGATTGATTCGTTGCAAAGTACGGAAACGATTAAAAAAATGGCCCGAAAATCATCAGCTGACTACACGCTGATTTACCAAAAATCTACCGTGCTTAAACTCGGCTATTTTGCGTTGGAACGTATGCTTCGCATTGCAGAAGATGCAAGTGCAGGCATGGTCTATGCCGATTATTACGCCCTTGCCAACGGCGAAAAGAAAAACCATCCCGTTATCGACTACCAAGAAGGTAGTTTGCGTGATGATTTCAATTTCGGTTCGTTGCTCGTCTATAACGTCAAAGCGTTAAAAGAAGCGGCAAAACGCATGAAAAAAGAATCGTATCAATTTGCAGGATTATACGATTTGCGTCTGAAAGTTTCACAACATCATCCACTCGTGCACATCAACGAATATCTTTATACTGAAATTGAAGAAGATACTCGCGCATCCGGACAAAAGATTTTCGATTATGTGGACCCGAAAAACCGTGCCGTGCAAGTGGAAATGGAACAAGCTTGCACACAACATTTGAAAGATGTGGATGCGTATTTGAAACCGAAATTCGAGAAAATCGAGTTCGACAAAGGTTCGTTTGAGTACGAAGCATCCGTAATTATTCCCGTGCGGAACCGCATCAAAACCATTAAAGATGCCATTGAATCGGTGTTGATGCAAAAAACTGATTTTAAATTCAATCTAATTGTGGTGGATAATCACTCTACCGACGGCACCACAGAAGCGATTGACGAATTTAAAGACGAACGTCTTATCCATATCATTCCCAATCGTGACGATTTGGGCATCGGCGGCTGTTGGAATATGGGTGTACATTCCGAAAAATGCGGTAAATTTGCCATTCAGCTCGATAGCGACGATGTGTACAGCGACGAAAACACGTTGCAGAAAATCGTAAACGCGTTCTACGAACAGAATTGTGCGATGGTTGTGGGTACATACCAAATGACCAATTTCGATATGGAAGAAATTCCGCCCGGAATCATCGAACACCGCGAATGGACGCCCGAAAACGGAAGAAACAACGCCCTTCGTATCAATGGATTGGGTGCGCCACGCGCATTTTATACGCCAATATTGCGCGAAATAAAAGTGCCCAACACAAGCTATGGCGAAGATTACGCCCTCGGACTGAATATTTCGCGTCGCTACCAAATCGGGCGTATTTACGATGTTTTGTATCTTTGTCGCCGTTGGGAAGACAATTCGGACGCATCGCTCGATATTGTAAAAATGAATGCGCACAACACATATAAAGACAGAATTAGAACGTGGGAATTGCAAGCACGCCGCACCCGTGTCTGACGGCTTTGAGGCCGTCTGACGCATTTATTGTTAGTTATTCGAAATTTCTGAAATACTCAAATCGAACTATTCGAAAAATTTGAATAGTTCAATTACAAAAATAGTTTCTTCAAATATGCAAAAAACGTCTAATCACACTTTGACGCACCAGACGGTTAACCCGTCAGATGCAGGCGTAGAGCCTCTCATCCACGTCGGCATCCTACTCAATCAACAAAAGATTGATTTTGAGTTGCTCTCGACCTATAAACTCGCAGGAAAAGAGTTTCCCGCAGGCAATTATTCGGTGGAAATTTCCAACGGAAAAATACTTTTTGATAACGTTGAATACGATGAAATTACCTTCGAAGCAGACCAAATACACGAAGATTCTTTCGAGTTGAAAAACGTAATTATCGGCGTAAACTTCCATTGGGAAAGAAAAGAAAACCAACGCTTTTTGGGCGGGTTGAAATTTATTGTGGAAAACAATGGAATTTCTGCTATCAATATCGTTTCGCTGGAAGATTACCTCACAAGTGTGATTTCGTCCGAAATGAGTGCCACAAGTTCCGAAGAGTTGCTGAAAGCGCACGCCGTTATTTCGCGAAGTTGGCTATTAGCACAGATTCAGAAGAATAAATCTCTCGAAACCAATTATCAAACTTCGTTCGTTTCGCCTACCGAAATCATCCGTTGGTACGACCGTGAAGACCACACCGATTTCGATGTGTGCGCCGACGATCACTGCCAGCGTTATCAAGGAATTACCCGCCAATCCACCGATTTGGTAAAAAAAGTCATCGAAAAAACGTACGGTGAAGTGCTCACTTACGGCGATGTAATTTGCGACGCCCGTTTCTCAAAATGCTGCGGTGGCGTAATGGAAACGTTCGAAAACGTGTGGGAACCCATCGCTCACAGTTATTTGCAAGCAAGAGCCGATAATTCCGACACCACTTCTTTCCCCGATTTAACCGTTGAAGAAAATGCCGAAGAATGGATTCGCACATCTCCCACAGCCTTTTGCAACACGCAGGATGCGAAAGTACTGAAACAAGTCTTAAACGATTACGACCAGGAAACTGCCGATTTTTATCGGTGGAAAGTAGTTTATTCCCAAGAACAAATTTCAACACTTATCCGTGAACGTGCGGGAATTGATTTTGGCGAAATCATCGCATTGGAACCATTGGAACGAGGTACTTCCGGTCGTATTAAAAGATTAAAAATAATTGGAACCGAGCGTGTAATGATTATCGGTAAAGAACTCGAAATCCGCCGCACGCTTTCGAAATCTCATTTGTACAGCTCTGCTTTCGTAGTGGATGCCGACAACGAAAACGACGAAGGCATTCCGCAAACGTTTACGCTCACCGGCGCAGGCTGGGGGCACGGCGTTGGGCTTTGCCAGATTGGCGCTGCGATGATGGCGGAAAAGGGGTGTGATTATAAGGCAGTCCTAAGTCATTACTTTCCGACTGCGGAAATACAAAAGAGTTACTAATTACTAATTACAAATGACTGATTATGGAATATGTTGAAAAAGAGAACATCATATTAACTAAAACATATGATTTTGCGATTAGAATTGTACGATTGTATCAATATTTATGCAAAGAGAAAAAAGAATTTGAGCTGTCGAAACAGATTTTGCGTAGCGGGACTTCGATAGGTTCAAATGCCGAAGAATCGGTTGGCGGACTTTCCCGAAAAGATTTTCTTGCCAAATTAGGTATTTCATATAGAGAAACACGTGAAACTCGCTATTGGCTTCGATTGTTGAGAGATACCGACTACATCAGCCAAGAATAAGCACAAAGCATGATTGACGATGCCGAAGAAATTCTTCGTATAATAACCGCCATCCAAAAATCCACAAAAAATAATCAATAATAAAATCACCAATTACTATTTACAAATGACTATTTTTGAATAGTTTCACCTAATCCAATTTGTAATTAGTAATTAAAAATTAGTAATTATATGAAAAGAAATCCCTGGTCTTGGATTCCCACCCTTTATTTCGCCGAAGGTCTTCCCTACGTGGTGGTAATGACCGTTGCCGTAATTATGTACAAACGTTTCGGATTATCCAATACCGAAATCGCACTTTATACGAGTTGGCTTTACCTGCCGTGGGTAATCAAACCGTTTTGGAGTCCGTTTGTGGATATTCTCAAAACCAAACGCTGGTGGATTGTTACGATGCAATTGCTTATCGGAGCCGGAATGGCGGGTGTGGCATTCACACTTCCCACACCATTTTATTTACAGGCATCGCTCGCTTTTTTCTGGTTGATGGCGTTCAGTTCCGCCACAAATGACATTGCATCCGACGGATTTTATATGCTGGCGTTGGACGATTCGCAGCAATCGTTTTTTGTGGGAATCAGAAGCACTTTTTATCGATTGGCCATGATAACCGGACAGGGATTGCTGGTAATCTTGGCAGGCGGATTAGAAAAATCCACCGGAAATGTTCCATTCGCATGGAGCATCACGTTTTTTATCCTTGCAGGACTGTTTATTGCTTTTTTCGTGTATCATAAGTTCATTCTTCCCCGTCCTGCTTCTGACACCGGAAAATCGGCTACTACTCCTAGCGAAGTTGCTAAAGAGTTCGGCAGAACATTCACTTCTTTTTTCAGTAAAAAAGGTATCGGATTAGCCATCGCATTTATTCTTATCTACAGGCTCGCAGAAGCCATGCTGGTGAAAATGGCATCGCCCTTTCTGCTTGATGCCCGGGAAGTTGGCGGTTTGGGTTTAAGCACACAGCAAGTAGGAATCGTTTACGGTTCGGTTGGCGTAATAGCGCTAACCGTTGGAGGAATTATCGGCGGAATTGTTGCTTCGCGCAAAGGGCTGAAATACTGGCTTTGGCCGATGGCATTATCCATCACCCTGCCAAATGCAGCATACGTATTTTTATCGATGTATATGCCTGAAAGTTTCTTTTGGATAAATGTCGCCGTTGGGATTGAACAATTGGGTTACGGATTTGGATTTACTGCATATATGCTCTACCTCATTTATTTTTCGCAAGGCGAACACAAAACGGCGCATTACTCCATCTGCACCGGATTTATGGCGCTCGGAATGATGCTGCCAGGTATGGCTGCCGGATGGATTCAGGAGCAATTGGGATATCAAAATTTCTTTATTTTTGTAATGATTGCCGTTATCCCAACACTTTTATTGATTCCGTTTATGAAAGTGGACAAGGATTTTGGGAAAGCAAAGAAAGAAACCTTTAAATCCCCTGAAGGGGAATTTGTTGATGAAGCCAATTAAACTCTGAAAGAGTTTACAGCCAATAGCATAGGGCAACACCCTATGGAATTAAACGATGCGAGAAATAAAATTCTGAAAGAGCGAAAGCATTCATAAATAATTAAAATTATGTCACAATCATTATCACAAGTGTATGTTCATATTACGTTCAGCACAAAAAATAGAGCCCCGTTTATTGATGATGAGATAAAACCAAGATTATTTGAATATTTAGGTGGAATTTGCAATAACTTGGAGTGTCAGGTACTCCAAGTTGGTGGACATGATGATCATATTCATATTTTATGTTTGTTGTCGAAAAAAATTACACAGATAAAACTTTTGGAAGAAATAAAAAAATCATCTTCTAAATGGATAAAGACCATCGATGAGAAATATCAAAATTTTTATTGGCAAAACGGATACGGTATTTTTTCCGTTAATCCTTCCGAAACAAATATTGTGATTAATTATATCCGAAATCAAAAAGAGCACCATCAAAAATCATCATTCCAAGATGAGTTTCGTGCATTTTTGAAAAAATATTCGGTGGAATATGATGAACGTTATGTGTGGGATTAATGCTAACGCCCTTTCAGGGCTTTTTATCTATCTCGACCATCAACATAGGGCGTTGCCCTACGCTAATAACTGTCACACCGTTGGTGTGATTAAAACAAACACAAACAAACTGAAAATCAGAAAAAAAATGAGTAAAAATATTTTATTTGTAATTTTATTAGGTTGGATGGCGACAACGTCATCCTTCGCGCAAAAAATCCACGTAAAAACCGGAATTGAAGTACTTAAAGAGTCCAATTTCAAAATATTGCAAGGAAAACGCGTTGGACTGATAACAAACCCAACGGGAGTTGATAACAACTTGAAATCCACTATCGATATTCTGCATGAAACGCCGAACGTGCAACTCGTTGCGCTTTACGGCCCCGAACACGGCGTGCGTGGCGATGTTCACGCCGGCGATAAAATTGAAGATTTTAAAGACCCGAACACGGGAGTTCCCGTTTTCTCGCTTTACGGCGCTACCCGAAAACCAACGAAAGAAATGCTCGAAGGTGTTGATATGCTGGTTTACGACATCCAAGATATCGGCTGTCGCTCCTACACGTACATTTCCACCATGTATTTGGCAATGCAAGCCGCTGCGGAAAACGACATCGAATTTGTGGTTCTCGACCGTCCCAATCCGCTGGGCGGACTAAAAGTGGAAGGGAATCTGGTTGAAGACGGATTTTTCTCGTTCGTGAGCCAATTGAAAATCCCTTATGTTTACGGATTAACGTGTGGCGAACTCGCAAATATGATTAATTCCGAAATGATGGAAAAGCCGTGCGACCTCACCGTAGTCAAAATGAAAAAATGGCGTCGGAAAATGAATTTCGGAGCTACCGGATTGCCATGGATTCCCACATCACCACACATTCCGTTCGCACATTCGGCATATTTTTATCCCGTTTCAGGAATCTTGGGCGAGTTGGGCTATCTGTCCATCGGAGTGGGCTACACGCTTCCTTTCGAAATGTTTGCCGCCGAATGGATTAATGCCGAAGATTTCGCAAAAACGTTGAACGCGAAGCGACTTCCGGGAGTCACATTCCGTCCTATTCACTTGAAACCGTATTATTCGGTTGGACAAGGAAAAAACTATCAGGGCGTACAAATATATCTGACCGATTTCTCGAAAGCGCGACTTTCCGATATTCAGTTTCACGTGATGGAAGTTGCCGCCCAGCTTTATCCCAACAAAAAAGTTTTTGACCATGCTCCCAACAATCGTTTCGATATGTTCGACAAAGTGAGCGGAAGTGATTATATTCGCAAAGAATTTTCCAAAAATCATCGGTTTTCGGATATTCAATCGTATTGGACAAAAGATGAAGAAGCGTTTAAGAAATTATCGAAGAAATATTATTTGTATAAATAATCGTGCTTCAATGGCTTAATTTCAAATTGATCAATTTCATTAAAGTTCACTCAAAACTAATGACAAACAAATAATAACCCACTGTGTTTTGCGCTTTAGAACATTATCAACGAAGCTATTATCGCGAAGCATTATCGCCACAGGCATTATCTAAATTTAAGTATGAATACATTATCTACACAGCAATCTTCCCGACTTCTTTCCCTCGATATTCTCCGCGGCATCACCATCGCCGGAATGATCATGGTAAACAATCCCGGCTCATGGAGTTCTGTCTATGCACCATTACGCCACGCAAGCTGGCACGGGCTGACACCCACCGATCTGGTGTTCCCGTTTTTCATGTTCATCATGGGTGTTTCCACATTTATGTCGCTTCGGCGGTTTAATTTCGAGCCATCGGGAGCGGCCATCTGGAAAATCGTACGACGCACCATTCTCATTTTCGTAATTGGACTGGCACTGGGTTGGTTCGGACAATTAGTGCGCGGTTTGGCCAACGGCGAAAACTTCCTCACCGCCGCAACGCACTTCGATACCTTGCGCATTCTCGGCGTATTACAACGACTGGCGTTAGCGTATGGTTTTGCCGGAATTATTACTTTATTATTCAAACATAAACATATGATTTGGATAATTGCTGTAATACTTGTTGGTTATCACCTGATATTGGTTTTCGGTAACGGTTACGAAATGTCGGAGCGAAATATAATCGCCATCATTGATAATGCGCTTTGGGGGCCTAATCATATGTACAAAGACACAACACCTGAAGGTGTTCGCATCGCACTCGATCCCGAAGGTTTACTAAGCACTATTCCATCAATCGCACATGTACTCATCGGATTTCTGTTCGGTAGATTGATAATCGAAAATAAGGACAACCACACTCGTGTGGAAAAACTGCTTATTTGGGGTACCATTCTCGCTTTTGCGGGATTATTGTTGCAATACGGATGCCCGATTAATAAAAAAATTTGGAGTTCAACTTTCGTGTTGACGACCACCGGTTTTGCAGCCCAATTGCTGGGTTTATTGATTTGGATAATCGATATAAATGGTAAACAAAAATGGAGCCGGTTTTTCCATGCTTTCGGTGTAAATCCGCTTATCGTGTATATTTTTGCGGGAGTTTTGGCCACATTGGTTGGCAGCATACGGTTTCCGTATCAAGGAGAACCTATAGCGATAAAAACATTTATGTACAACGTATTACTACAGCCGTGGGTAGGAGATTATTTCGGATCATTGTTATACGCGCTCATTTTTGTGACCATCTGCTGGTTATTCGGATACGTTTTGTACAAGAAAAATATTTACATCAAATTATAGCCATTGGCTGTTAGCTTTTGATAAAAATTACAAATAATAATGCACAGTATGCAAAAGGTTTTAATTGCCGATAGCGGTGCCACCAAAACCGATTGGTGTCTGACTTCAGGGGGAGAAATCCTTCGCCGATTTACGAGCAAGGGCATCAGCCCAGTATTTCAAACGCAGGAAGAAATAGCCGAAGAGCTAAAACTTCACGTTTTTCCTGTGTTGAAAAACCAAACGATAGATGCCATTTATTTTTATGGAACCGGGTGCATTCCCGAAAAAATACAATCGGTAAAAAACGCCCTCAGTCAATCGTTTCCCATCCACACCATTGAAGTGTACAGCGATTTAATTGCCGCCGCGCACAGTCTTTGCGAACACCAACCGGGCATTGCCTGTATTTTAGGCACCGGAAGCAATTCGTGCGAATGGAGCGGTACGGAAATCGTAAAACAAATATCGCCCCTCGGTTTTATTTTGGGCGATGAAGGCAGCGGTGCACATTTGGGAAAACTGCTGGTTGGCAACGCGCTCAAAAATCAACTATCCGAAGGATTAAAAGAGAAACTGTTGGAAGAATACGCGCTCACACCCGCTGTTATTATCGACAAAGTATATCGACAACCGTTCCCAAGCCGATTTTTGGCAAGCCTTTCGCCATTCATTATGCAACATATCGAAGATGCAAGCATAAGAAGAATTGTGGAGATGTGTTTTTCCGATTTTTTTGAAAGAAACGTTATGCAATACGATTATCAGAAAAATAACGTTAATTTTGTCGGCTCAATCGCTTTTCATTATGCCGATTTTCTGAAAAAAGTTGCATCGGAAAAGGGAATCCACATCGGAAAAATAGTGCAGTCACCAATGGAAGGGCTTATCGAATATTATAAATAAATCGTAATTCGTAAATCAAAAATTGAAATGTCTTTCATCAAAATAACAGAACAGTCGTCATTATACGACAATTTAGATAAAAAATCGGTACTCGATATCCTGACAGAAATCAATCAGGAAGACCAAAAGATTGCGCTTGCCGTGCAAAAAACCATTCCCGAAATCGAGAAGCTCGTTATCGGAATTGTGGAACGCATGAAGCGTGGTGGACGACTTTTCTATATCGGTGCAGGAACAAGCGGAAGGCTTGGAGTGCTTGATGCTTCCGAGATCCCGCCAACGTTTGGGATGCCAAACACCTATGTTATCGGACTAATTGCAGGTGGCGATTCGGCTTTAAGAAATCCAGTAGAAGCAGCAGAAGATAATTTTGATAAAGCGTGGGAAGAACTGCTCAGCTACAACATCAACAAAAACGATACACTCGTTGGCATTGCCGCATCAGGAACCACGCCTTACGTCATTGGCGCATTGCGCAAAGCGCGTGAAAAAGGGATTCTCACGGGCGCGATAAGTTGTAATCCCAATTCGCCTGTAGCAGTGGAAGCCGAGATAAAAATAGAACCGATTGTCGGTCCCGAATACGTTACGGGAAGTACTCGAATGAAATCGGGAACGGCACAAAAACTCGTGCTCAACATGATTACTACTTCCACTATGATAAAACTCGGCCGCGTAAAAGGCAACCGAATGGTAAATATGCAACTTACCAATCAAAAACTGGTGGACAGAGGCACACGAATGATTATAGAGGAATTGGGACTAAATTATGAACAAGCAAAAAACCTGTTACTGCTATACGGAAACGTGAAAACAGCTATTGAGAGTTATCGACAACAACACTCCTAACTTAAAAAAACGCATGAAAATTAATCTGATAAAAACAATTATCTTAGTAATGTTAACGGCACTGTATTTTAACAGTTGCAACCTAATTAATTTTTCGAGAAACACCTCTTCCCGATGGAAAAATGATGTAGCATACCAAACCATCCGTTGGAATACAAACTCTACAGAAACAGATGTTGAATATGAATTTAGGATTTTCGTGCACGAAACATTAACCAAAAATCGATATAAAAACTACGTACAACTGTTTCAATCCAATTATTTGCTTAACGAAAGTGAACGCACTTACGTGATAAAAATCTTTAAAAACGAAGAAGCAAAGAACAATTATTTAAACAATGCGGACGATATGATACGAATGAGCACCGCTTTAGCGAGTAACAGCTTCAACGAAAGATGGCACCAGCTACAGCCCAAAATGATTGTAGAAGACATATATAATTTACTTCCCGAACTGGCAAACTTCAAAGCTAAGCAAGTTTTTTACACCAATCGTTCGGAACTTTCTCTTGGTGACCGATGGTTATCATTCGATCTGCAAGGACACTTATTAAGTTTCGGGATAGGTAACACAAGCACAAGAACTTCTACAAAACGAACAAGCGAAGAATGGGTATTTTGATAAAAAAATCGACACAAAAAATTAAAACGACAAAGATAAGAATGAAAATAGAACAGCTCACAGCTATTGACGAAAGCACAATCGAAGCTTTCCAAAAACTCATCCCTCAACTCACCGAAGACCCCACACGATTTCCCACACGCCAAGAACTCGAAAAAGCCATTCAATCCGAAGATACTCTGATTTTTACAGCACGAGAAAATGGTCAAATTTTGGGAACAACCACACTGGTGCTCTACCGAATTCCATCGGGAATAAAAGCGTGGATTGAAGATGTGGTAGTGGACGAAAACGCACGCGGAAAAGGAGTTTCTGTTGCGCTGGTGAGTCATGCGTTGAATGTGGCACGTGAAATAGGTGTAGAGAAAGTAGATTTGACTTCACAACCTTTTCGTGTGGCAGCAAATAATCTCTACAAAAAACTCGGTTTTCAGCTAAGAGAAACAAACGTGTATAGGTTTACCATATAGATAATATTCTTTTAAAGATAATATCGGTTTTTACCTGAATTTTGAGTAATTTTGAGTCCCGGAAATAGTATATAATTATTTATTCGGAAAAGATTAAGATGGAAAAATTAAGTCGTATAGGTTTTGACAATGAGAAGTACCTGCAAGAACAAACTGCCGCTATTCTGAAGCGTGTAAACAGATTTAACGATAAATTATACCTCGAATTCGGAGGGAAAATTTTGTACGATTATCATGCAGCAAGAGTTTTACCCGGATTTACTCCAAATGTTAAAATGCGTCTTCTGCAAAAAATGAAAGATCAGGTAGAGGTTATCATGTGCGTTTATGCCGGCGATATTGAGCGAAGCAAAATAAGAGCAGATTTCGGTATTACATACGACGTAGACGTACTAAAAAGTATCGATGATTTGAAGTGGTATGGTATAAACGTAGCTGCCGTAGTCATTACCCGATACGAAAAACAACCCGCCGCAGCTATTTTCAAAAATAAACTCGAACTAAAAGGCATAAAAGTTTACCTGCACTACCCCACTCGCGGTTATCCAAAGAATATCGATCTAATTGTCAGCGATGAAGGCTACGGCTCAAACGAATATATTGAAACATCTAAACCAATTGTCGTAGTTACAGGTCCCGGACCGGGAAGCGGAAAACTTGCAACGGCTTTAAGCAATCTTTATCACGATTACAAAAGAGGAAAAAAAGCCGGATATGCCAAGTTTGAAACCTTTCCCATATGGGATTTACCTATCGACCACATGGTCAACATTGCTTACGAAGCAGCCACTTCAGATATCGGCGATGTCAATATGATAGATCCTTATCATTTAAAAGCCTACGGCACAGAAGCGGTTAATTACAACAGAGATATAGAAGCATTTAATCTTCTCAAAGAGATTTTAGCGAAAATTACCGGCGACAATTCCGTGTATATGTCTCCCACCGATATGGGTGTGAACAGAATAAGTGCAGGAATTATTAACGATGAAGTTTGTAAGGAAGCCGCCTATCAGGAAATTATTCGTCGTCATTTGCGCAGTTTTGTGGAATACGCCATGGGACAAATTGGAGCCGAAACACTCGATCGCAATGCCGAAATTATGGAACGCGTGGGCGCTAAAGACGAAGATCGGCTTGCCGTGGAACCCGCTCGCGAAGCAGCAAAAGAAGCCGAAGGCTGCGGAAAAGGTTATGCCGGAATTTATTGCGGAGCTGCTATTGAGTTGCAAGATGGAACTATTATTACCGGAAAAAATTCATCGTTACTACACGCCTCTTCCAGCATGATACTAAACGCTATAAAATACCTGGCAGGATTGCCGGACAATATGATTTTATTGCCCGAAAACATTATCGACTCCGTTACCCACCTTAAAAAAGATATACTAAACGGTAAAAATGCCAGCCTCGACGTAGAAGAAACGCTCATCGCTCTGGCAATTAGTGCTATCTCCAATCCGGCAGCCCAAATGGCATTGCTAAAGCTAACCGAACTAAATAATTGCGAAATGCACTCTACCCACATCCCCACTCCCGGAGACGAAGCCGGATTACGGAAACTAAAAATTAATGTCACCAGTGATCCGCTATTTTCAAGTAAACGGCTATTCGTAAGCGAATAAATACACATCTTTGGCAAGAATTATAATCTTGCCAAAGTTTTTCACTTTTCATACAGCTTTACACATGACGTAAAAATCAATTTTACAACCTTTTACGCCTCTATTACAGCACGAAAGCACCAATTTAGGAACATACTTTCCTAATTTAAAATCAACAATTTATTTTCCTTTTATAATATTTGTATTTCCCCTGCATTTTATTTATTTTTGTGGAAATCTTCTCTCAGTAGAAAAACAACTTGAGATACACAACACGTTAAAATTAAGAATTTAAGAATTAAAACACAAATCCCGTTCGTAAAATAAAAATACGCAATATGAGGTTTAAACTTACACTGCAGATTGACAAAACATCCTTTGGATGTAAGATACCAATAAACTACAATTACGAAATTAGTTCGCTTGTTTATAGGGTTTTATCCAAATCAGACGATGCTTTTTCGCATTGGCTACACGAAAACGGCTTTCAAAAAGGTAACAAACGATTCAAGCTATTCACGTTTTCAAGACTACAAATTCCGCAATATCGCATTGAGAATGAATGCATCCGCATTTTATCCGATACGGTAGATTGGCAAATATCGTTTCTGCCCGATCGCAGCACGCAAGAGTTTATTCGCGGCGTTTTTCAGAACCAAACCTTCGAGTTGGGTACGCGAGTAGCGAATGTTCGTTTCCATGTTCGTGAAGTCAGCGTGATGCCACCACCCATTTTTGCCGAAACAATGGTGTTTGAAACGCTGTCTCCCATCTGTATTTCGCTTCGCCGCAAAAACGGGAAGGTAGATTATATCTCGCCCGATCATCCTGAAGCACAATCCCTTATTCGTAAGAATTTACTGAATAAATACTTCGTCTTTCACGGCAAAGAATACGACTCGGAATTTAATTTCAATTTCGAAGTGCTGTCAAAGCCTAAATCGGTTCTCGTCACCATCAAATCCGGAACGCCGCAGGAAACACGTGTGCGTGGATTTATGTGTAGGTTTCGGATGACAGCGCCGGAGGAGTTGATGAGGGTGATGTATGAGGCAGGTGCGGGCGAGAAGGGGAGTGTGGGGTTTGGGATGTGTTCTGTTGCTATATAAATAATTGATTGTGATTTTCTTAATGAGCGGTGAACTTAAGAAGGATACAAATAAAGAATGTGTGTTTAAGGTAAAAATTGGGACAGAAAAAAAGAATTATTAAAACAGTAAAATTGAAAAAATAATTTATATATTTGTGGGAAATAGCATAATAGATAGTAAGAACCCTCTTTTAACGGAACATGTCATTCCGCTCGCTTTGAAATAGACGAAAATAATTACGTCCTTATTGTGCAACCATCTATATCAATGAATATGAAAGAAACTTGTAAAACTATAGACCATGCTTGGCTAACACGCCCAACAGGCGACCCTTTTGCAGATACAGGGGGTATCGTTATTAAATATCTATGGACATTGCCCCATTTGAAAGATAAAGATATTTTAGAGTTAATTGATTACGTCGCCAATATATACGTGAACAAATGGAATGGAAAGCTACACGCGTTTTTTTTAAATTCCACAATAACTCAACCGGCTTTTAAAGGACAACGGAAAATTGATGAAACATTAAAATATTACAAAGGGCTGATTGATGAAACAGTTTCAGCACAAGAGGGATATTGCAGAATTTCAGGAAGAAAAGCAAAATTATTTCCTGCCGGAAGAGATAATCATATCTTGTCGGGTTCGGGAAGATTTGTCAATTTTCATCATCATTTTGAATCCGGATTATTGCTTTCAAAAGAAATGATGATAAGGATGTTTTTTGTTCCTTTGGGAGTAATGCAAATTGGAAAAAATTTAGGATTGATTCAGAGTAATAGATTAGATATCCAAGAGTTTTTTGTAAAAGAAATATTATTGGGAATTGATGGGCATCTTTCTGCAACAATAAAAGGAGTTTTAAGATGCTCATATTCAAATCCTGGAATAGCAATATTTTCATTTGCCGATTATTGTATCGCAAATATGAAAGTTCTAACATTTAATGATTCAACAGAAGAAGTGGAAAGTGAGGGGGTAATTTTAAATTTATATTACTTTTCTAATTACGGAACTGATCCAAACATTCAGTTTTTTACAATGCCCGCAACATTATTTAAATTTTATAGTGCATGTGTAAAAAATCCAAATTATAACAGAGATTGGAACTTATTTATTAAACATAACTATGTAAAATATAAAAGTTATAAAGCAAATTATAATCAAGACAATGAATCTTACGTTGAAAGAGCTACTGAAATTATCCAAATGAGTATCACTGTTTATGAATCAATGCGCCAAAATAATGATTTGAACTTCAATATTGCAAAGGTCGGAGAACATGACGGTTTTGCTCAGTTTAATAAAAGCGACTATGATAACTGGAAACAGAAAAGTAAGGCTTATTCAGAATGGAAGAAAGAACCGATTATCAAAAACTGTCTAAAAAAAGAACCGATTAAGACTATTAAAGGGGATTTTCTTATTAATTATTCTATAGAAGATTGTTCAAAAAAATGGATAAACATTGTCTATGATAAACTCCTAAATCAAAAATCCATCTTAGAAAATATTTGTAACTATCTAAGAAAAAATCACAAAACAAATTCTTTCAGTTTCAACATTGTAAAGTTATACACATTAAATATTCTAAAAATGAAAAATTCAACGTTAAAATTAATAGAAAAGCTCGCGGACGAGGTGCTTAAAGATGAAAGTAATTTGAAGAAAAATATCAATCAAAGTATTTCAAGTTCTAGATTAGAAATTTTACGCTCTTTTTTAATAAAACTTATAAGAAAAAATCACAGCAATATGGCAGAAGAACCTATTCTTTCTCTGGAAGAATATGCTAAAGATTTATTCTATGAGGGTAGTAATTGGAAAGAAATTCGGGATTTATTATTGATATGTCTTTTTCAAAAAATGCACGAAAGAAAAATATTCTTTGATAATGATGATAATGATGAATTAGCAGAAATTAATACAGATTTAGAGCTAGATGAAATAAATGATTAATTAACAAATAAATATTAAGGATATGAATGTTCAAGGATTAATTTTAATTGACGTGAACGGTGTTGCATTAAATAATGCAGGCACAATTCAACAAGCCGGAATTGAGAACAAAACCGTAACAAAGAAAATTTCGAAAAATGGTCTTCCTTATACCTATGTTTCCGGACAAGCCTGGAGATACTGGTGGCGTGAAGTTTTACAAAAAGAATTTAAATGGAATATGTCTCCAGTTACCAAAGTTGACGGCAAAAGCCAAGTATATACTGCTGCAGACCCAATTCAGTATGATGATGATGATATATTTGGATATATGAGAGCAGAAAAAGAAATAGAAAAAGATGAAAACGGAGAAGCCAAAAAGAATAAGAAAGGAAAAGAGAAGGAAGTAAATGTAACTGTCACTAGGGTATCCCCATTAAAAAATTCTGTAATAATCTCTGTAGCTTCTACAAGACCTTCTTCAAATTTTTCAAGTGCTTCTAGGCAAAATGATGTACCTGTCCCTTATGGAAAAGAAGAATATAGTGCTATAATGAAAGGTATGTTTTCTTTAGATTTAGAACAAGTCGGCACGTTTGCATCTTATAATAAAACAGGATTTAAAAATATTAATGAAAAATTATTTACTAAAGCGAAAGAAACAAAAGGAGTAAGTATTCTTGACGACCAATATGTAAAAAATAAGGAGGGAGAATTTGAGAAATTAATTAGGCTTCCGTTAGAAACTCGTAAAAAAAGAGTTGTTGACACTTTATCTGCTTTAAAGTTTATAAATGGAGGGGCAATGCAAACTAGTAATTTGGATGATGTAACTCCTAAGTTCATCATATTAGCAACATTCAAAACTGGGAACCACCCTTTCTCTCATATTGTAAAAGCTGATGCAATTAATGAAAATAATGTTCAGCTTAATGTAGATGGCATAAAAGAAGTATTGAAAGATTACAAAGAGCAATTTGAAGGAACCGTTTTTATCGGCAGAAGAAGTGGTTTTCTTGATGAATATAGCGGAGTTCTGAAAGAATTGGAATCTTTGGGAGATGGGTACCCCACAGTGCAAATCGGCTCAATAAATGAAACTATAGACAAATATTGTGAGCAATTGGAAAAACAAATTTCATAATGGAATTATATACGATTGATATCAGAAGCTGGACAGCCAGTTTCCGATATCCAAATCTGATTAGCGGGATTCAACCAACGTTGGAAGTTCCTCCGCTTAGCACGGTGTTGGGGCTGATAAATGCCGCGGCAGGGCGTTATATTGACCATCAAAAGCTTTCCATCGGATATTATTTTGAATATCAAGGAAAAGAAATGGATTTGGAAACCATTTATATGATGGACACAAACAAAGGAAAGCCCAATAACATAACAAAGTCCAACGTTATAAAAAGAGAATTTCTGTTTGAAAATTTCCTGCGGATTTATACTCCGGATGAAGCAATTGTGAATTATCTGAAAAGTCCTGTGTATCCTTTAGTTTTGGGACGGATGAATGATTTGGCTTCGATTGATGTGGCGAAAATAGAAAAAAAGAATCTACCCGAAGTGGAGAATGCCGATAAAATAAAAGGGCAGATTATCCCGTTTGCAAATAATTTTTTACCGGGCGTCATCCAAGCATTGCCAAAGTATTTCTCAAACACCATTCCAAGGCAAAACATTGGAACAGAGGCTTATTCTGTCCTAAATTATCAGACTAAAGTGCAAAGTAATTTAAAAGCCTATCGCGATATGATTGGGAAACAAGAAGTTGATATTTATATGCACTATTTGGATTTTACATCAATGTAGATATGGATATTTTAGCAAAATCTGAACCCAGAATAACCCTGAAAGAGCATATAGAGGATTGTCTGTTAATATTGGAATATCTAAAAAGCTATTTCCCGACAGTAACGGAGATTATTACCGAAATTGACTTTTGGGAGACAGTTCGTTTGTCTGTTATTATGCATGATTTAGGGAAAGCACATTCAGAATTTGCAAAGGTTTTGCAAGGATTAAGAAACGAATGGAACAAACAACGTCACGAACTTTTTTCTTTGCCGTTTATTGAAGGCTTAAATGTGTCTGAAAAGACAAAGCTATTGATAAATTTGGTGGTAGCCGGCCATCATAAAGATTTTGAAAGCCTAAACCGCGATTTCATTTCTAATGCATACGCCAACGAAAATGCGAATGACGATTTTGACGAGGAAGGCCTAATGTCTTTTCAAGATGAATTTAAGAAAGTAAATCCCGAAAATGTGATTTCTTTCCTAAACGAGCATTATGGCATTCAGCTAAAAGGATATAATTCAAAATCTCCTCAAAAACTTATTTTTAGCTATTTGCAAAAATCCCTAAAGAGTAATTTCACCATCAAAAGTGAAGATTATTTCGAATTATTACTTTTATTCGGGGCATTGAAGCATTGCGACCATTTAGGTTCGGCTAAATTGCAAAAGATTGAGTGCTTGGAAAAAACTTCATTCTTTTTTTTAGATAAACAAAGAACAAAATTACTCGCCGAAAAAAAAGATTTCTACAGTCATCAATTGAGCTGTTCAAATACTACGGGAAATGCAATTCTTACTGCCCCAACGGGTTCAGGGAAAACAGAAAGTGCCCTGTTGTGGGTGCGTAATCAGTTAAACAAATGCGGACAAGGACGTGTTTTCTACGTATTGCCTTTTACTGCCTCCATAAACGCGATGTATGAACGGTTGTCATCCGATGACAAAGGATTGGGCAGTGCAAAAGTTGGGATGCTTCATGGAAAACTGCAAGATTATCTTTACGATTATTTGGATAAAGATACCCAATATGTAAATACGCCCAAAAAAGAAGCCATAGAGGAGATAAGAAATAAATTTAAAACACTTTCAACTCCGCTGAAAGTAATTACCCCCTTCCAGTTGATTAAAAATCTATACGGATTAAAAGGTTTTGAACAGGGTATTCTCGAATGGACAGGCGGTTATTTCATTTTCGACGAAATTCATGCTTACAGCCCCGAAGTATTTGCCCAAATAAAAGTTTTTTTGGAATACGTTGTTACCCACCTCAAAGGCAACGTTTTTATCATGACGGCAACAATGCCCTCATTCTTAAAAAAGGAATTAGAAAATGCCATTGGACCCTTTTCTTCTATAACTGCCGATAAAGAATTGTATGAGAAATTCAACCGACATCAACTTGTATTAAAAGAAGGACTACTTTCTGACAATATTTATTTGATGGAGCGTGATTTAAAGGCAAGGAAAAAAGTCTTGGTTGTTTGCAACACTGTACTGCAATCACAAGCGGTTTTTAAAGAACTGAAGAAACACGCAACTAAAGCCGTTTTGCTTCACAGTGCATTTACCGGAGAAGATAGAAATAATCATGAAAAGGCGCTGAAGGACGGGGAAAAAGATAAAGAAAATCCCATTCAACTTTTGGTCGGAACCCAAGCGATAGAAGTAAGTTTAGATATAGACTACGATATGATTTATACCGAACCCGCACCAATAGATGCTTTGATACAACGATTCGGGCGTGTGAACAGAAAAAGAGAAAAAGGAATCTGCCCTGTTATTGTGTTTAAAGAAGCCAATAAAAATGATAAATACATTTACAATACACAACTGATTGAACGAACTATTCAGATTTTTGAAAAAGTTATTGAGCAAGAAAACGGTATCTTGGAAGAGTATAAATTGCAAGAATACATTGACTTTGTTTATCCCGAGTGGAATGAAAAAGATAAAAGATCTTTCGATGAAACTTATAACTTGTTAAAATACTTGACAGAGATGCAACTCGTTCCTTTACTCCATTCAAAAAACAGAGAAGATGATTTTTATAGACAATTTGACGGCATTAAAGTATTGCCCTTAAAATTAAAAGAAAGATTTGAGAATTATCTTTCCAATTTCGATTTCATTGGAGCAGAACGTTTAAAAGTACAGATAAGAAAGAATAAATTCGCCCAACTTTTAGCAGAAAGTGATCAAAATTTATATAAGGCCTCATATCATTTCGAAACAGAAAAAGGAAATTTAATAACTGTCCCATATTGGATTTTAACCAAAAAATATGATAAAGAAATAGGTCTTTTGTACGATGAACAAGAAGTTTGGAAGACAGAGCTTATTTAAATTGACTATCGGAATATTAATTTACTCGAAGAATAAAAGTTATTATCATAATAAATCAGCTATGTCCCTCACCGCCACCCACATCAACTACTTCGTTCTATGTCGCCGTAAACTCTGGTTGTTTGCCAACGGCATTAATATGGAACATACTTCCGACATTGTGTATGACGGAAAGCTGCTTCACGAAACCAGTTATCCGCAACGGGCGGAGCGAAACGAGGAAATGCTTATTTCTGCCGAATACGAAGGCATCCCGCTCTTCGGACAAATCGATTATTTCGATGCGCGCACCAATACCGTTCATGAAACTAAGCGCAGCAACAAGGTAGAGGAGGCTCACACACGCCAGCTCAAATTCTACTTATGGTTATTGGAACTTAACGGAGTGGAAAACGTTTCGGGATTGTTGGAATACCCAAAATTACGTAAAACCGACGAAGTTTATTTGACGGATGAAGACAGAGAAATTTTAAAAAAATCGGTAATTGAAATAAATTCGCTTATTCAGAGCGAAACCTGTCCTCCCACCATCAATACCAAAATATGCAAAAGTTGCAGTTACTATGATTTTTGTTATACCTCAGAAAATTAACAAGCTATGAAACGTACCTACTACCTTTTCAATCCCGGTCGCCTCTCGCGTAAAGACAACACATTACAATTTGTTCCAATAGAAGAAGATGAAAGTGGCATACAACACGAAGGACAGTCACGCTATATTCCAGTAGAAACCATTGATCAGTTTTATGTTTTTGGTTCATTGGATGCCAATAGTGCTCTGTATAATTTTTTGGGACAGAACGATATTGCACTACATTTCTTTGATTATTACGAAAATTATACCGGTTCGTTCATGCCACGCGATTCACTTCTTTCCGGACGAATGCTGCTGGCTCAGACAAAAGCGTTTCAGGATAAGAAGCGGCGAATGGAAATAGCACGTCAATTTATTTATGGTGCTTCAGATAATATGCAAAAAAACCTACAATATTACAATCGTCGTGGAAAAGACATGGAAGATTTACTGATACAAATAAAAGGTTATTCGGATCTTATAGAACAGGCTTCGGCTCCGGATGAACTGATGGGGATAGAAGGAAATATCCGACAAGTTTATTATGATGCATTCAATCTTATTCTTAATGATTTTGAAATGGGTAACCGCACCAAGCGTCCACCTCGTAATGAAGTAAATGCCCTTATTTCGTTTGGCAACATGATGTGCTATTCCGAATGCCTTCGAGCCATTCATCAAACGCAACTCAACCCCACTATCAGTTATTTGCATACACCGGGAGAGCGACGTTATTCACTTGCATTAGACATCGCTGAAATTTTCAAGCCGATTATTGTCGATAGAGTTATTTTTAAACTGTTGAATAAAAAGGAAATACAAGAGCGCCATTTCGACAAGCGATTGAATAGTTGCCTTTTAAATCCGGCAGGAAAAAAGATTTTTGTAAAAGCAATGGACGAGCGTTTTACAGAAACAATTAAACATCGGTCACTTAACAGAAGTGTGAGTTACAAACATCTCATAAAGCTAGAGTGCTATAAACTTGCAAAACATTTGTTAGGCATGGAAACATATAAACCATTTAAAATGTATTGGTAATGTACGTAATTTTGGTGTACGATTGCAGTGAAAAGCGTGTAGGAAAAATGTTAAAGCTTTGTCGAAAATACCTAACTTGGATACAAAACTCAGTATTTGAAGGCGAAATTACAGAAGTTAAATTAAAAGAGTTAACTTTGAAAGCCGGCAATATAATGGATTTCGATGAGGACAGTTTAATAATTTTCTCAAGTCGGCAAGAAAAATGGCTCGACAAGCAAGTTATTGGAAAAGAGCGCGGAAGCACTGATAATTTTCTTTAATGGGTTGTCGATATCATCAGATTTATCGTATAAGCAAATCATTCTTTTACCCTTTGTTCTTTGACTTATTGAAAATCAATCCATAAAATAAGTTGTCGAAGTACGGGGTCTTTTATATCTTTACACTTCGACAACTTTATTGCTCTCTTTATAGCGTTTTTTTGAAGCTGGTTGTTTGAGAATCAGTTATATATTTTTCCGTTTATAACGGCTTTTAATCGTACAATAATTGAATTGAAATGCGTTACCTATCGGAATGAGAATATTTGCTTTTGCTTTTAATCGTACAATAATTGAATTGAAATGCATTCTATCCCATAACAGGCATTTGTTTTTCTTTGTCTTTTAATCGTACAATAATTGAATTGAAATAACTCTATTGAAGTAGTAAAAGACGGTTCAGAGATACTTTTAATCGTACAATAATTGAATTGAAATTCATTAAAGGATCATCAGAAAGCCAAAAGAGTGTACTTTTAATCGTACAATAATTGAATTGAAATATTTTACAGCGAACAGATCTGTATTTCTTTGTCAAACTTTTAATCGTACAATAATTGAATTGAAATCTTCGATAAGAGAAGCCACATCATCCCAAATTGCTCTTTTAATCGTACAATAATTGAATTGAAATGCCTATACAGATTCAATTTTAGGCAGGTTTGAAAAAACTTTTAATCGTACAATAATTGAATTGAAATCAAGGTAATCCATAACTCCCAAATCTCTATTCTTCTTTTAATCGTACAATAATTGA
>JAUNUM010000047.1 GCA_030538215.1 Bacteroidia bacterium | reverse complement strand
CGGGCAACCATTTTAGCTCTTTTTACCTCGCGGGCTTTCATTGATTCTTTTGCCATTCTACTTATTGATTTTTTTGTTCTGATTTAAACGGTAATCCAAATTCTCTAAGGAGTGCGTAGCCTTCTTCATCGGTTTCTGCAGAGGTAACAAACGTGATGTTCATACCCAGCAAACGTGAAATACTATCAATATTAATTTCGGGGAAGATAATCTGCTCTTGGATTCCCAAGGTGTAGTTTCCTCTTCCGTCGAGTTTGCTTTCGATACCTCTGAAGTCGCGGATACGTGGTAATGCAACACGTACGAGTCTTTCAAGGAATTCGTACATTTTATCGTGACGCAATGTTACACGCGCTCCAATAGTCATTTTCTTACGCAACTTGAAATTAGAAATATCTTTTTTCGAGTGAGTTGCAACTGCTCTCTGACCAGTAATTGCCGTCAGTTCGTTAATAGCTGTTTCGATAATTTTTTTATCGGCAACACCCATTCCCAACCCTTGGTTAATTACTATTTTTTGGAGTTTTGGCGCTTGCATTACAGACTTGTAGCCGAATTCTTTCATCAAAGCAGGCACAATACGTTCATTGTACTCTTTTTTAAGAGTAACCGTATTTACGTTATTTCCCTTATCTTCTTTTTGGGGAGCAGCAGCTTTTGTTTCTTTTTTAGCTTCAGCTTTAGGTTCGGCAGTTTTTGCAACTTTTTCTTTAGCTGGTTTTGCCGGTGCTTTTTCTTTTTTTTCTTCTTTAGCCATTATTTAATTACCTCCCCTGATTTTTTTGCATAACGCACTAACTTACCATTATTATCTTCTTTTCTTCCAATGCGAGTTGGTTTTCCTGTTTTGGGATCGACCAAGTTCAATTTCGAAATATGAATGGAAGCTTCTTTCTTTTCAATTCCTCCATTCGGATTCTGAGCATTGGGTTTTGCATGCTTCGATACGATGTTTACTCCTTCGACAATGGCACGTTTTTTATCAACATGTATTTCGAGTACACGTCCGGTTTTGCCTTTGTCTTCGCCGGAGTTAACGTAAACCGTATCTCCTTTTCTAATATGTAATTTACTCATTTCTGTGATTGTTTAATAGATTAAAGTACCTCGGGCGCTAATGAAACAATCTTCATATTAGTAGCACGCAGTTCACGTGCAACCGGTCCAAAGATGCGGCTTGCTCTTAACTCACCGGCGTTGTTCAAAAGAACGCAGGCATTATCATCGAAACGGATGTATGAACCATCGGCACGACGAATTTCTTTTTTTGTACGAACAATTATCGCTCTTGTTACGGCGCCTTTTTTAATATCACTCGAAGGGATTACGCTTTTAATTGCCACAACAATAATATCCCCAACTGACGCGTAGCGTCTTCTTGTTCCACCCAATACACGAATACAAAGTGCTTCCTTTGCTCCGCTGTTATCGGTTACGTTTAGTCTTGATTCTTGTTGTATCATCTTACTTAGCCCTTTCTATTACTTCAACCACTCTCCATCTCTTTAATTTACTTAAAGGACGTGTTTCCATTATACGTACTGTATCTCCGATGTTACAGTCGTTCTTCTCGTCATGGGCGTGAAATTTTCTCGTTTTATTAACGAACTTCCCATATATAGGGTGTTTTTCTTTCCATTTTACAGTAACTGTGATGGTTTTTTCCATCTTGTTGCTGAAAACGACCCCGATTCTTTCTTTCCTTAAATTTCTCGTTTCCATTATAATTATTAATCTTTTTTCAGTTCGCGAGCGCGCAATTCGGTTTGAATACGTGCAATATTTCTACGTTTTTCTCTTATCGAGCCTGAATTATCGAGCGGAGTAGTTGTATGATAGATTTTTATCTGAGTCAACTCTGTTTTTTCAGCATCTAATCTTTCTTTCAAATCTTTATCCGATAATTCTTTGTATTCTAATCTTTTTGACTTCATTTTGCCTTACGAATTAATTTTGTGGTTGTTCATAATCTCTTCTTACAACGAATTTTGTCGTAACAGGCAATTTCTGAGCTGCCAAGCGCAATGCTTCTTTTGCCACATCGTACGGTACACCTTCGATTTCGAAAATAATTCTTCCGGGAGTAACAGGAGCAACGAATCCTTCGGGATTACCTTTTCCTTTACCCATACGTACTTCAGCAGGTTTTTTGGTAATTGGTTTATCGGGGAAGATGCGTACCCAAACTTGTCCTTGGCGTTGCATATAGCGTGTTACGGCAACACGGGCAGCCTCAATTTGATTGCCGGTGATCCATTTTGATTGTAACGATTTTATCCCGAACGAACCGAATGCCAACTGATTACCGCGACCGGCAAAGCCTTTCATGCGGCCTTTCTGCTGTCTTCTAAATTTTGATTTTTTCGGTTGTAACATATTGGTTTATGCGTTTTTGTTATTATTTCTTCTGTTTCTTCTCGGGCCTCTTCCGCCTTCGGGGCGCTGACCGCCTCTTTCACCACGACCACCGCCACCTTGTGAGCGATTATCTTTGGATGAAGCGAAAGATGGAGCGAGATCTTTTTTACCGTAAATTTCGCCACGACAAATCCAAACTTTAACGCCAATTAATCCTACTTTGGTTAAAGCTTCAGCGTGTGCGTAATCGATATCGGCACGGAAAGTATGCAAGGGAGTTCTTCCTTCTTTGTACATTTCCGAACGTGCCATTTCTGCTCCGCCCAAACGTCCCGACACTTGAATTTTAATACCTTCGGCACCCATTCTCATGGTTGCTGCAATAGCCATTTTTACCGCACGGCGGTAAGAAATTTTACCTTCTATTTGGCGGGCTACATTGCTTGCAACAAGTACTGCATCCAATTCCGGTTTTTTAATTTCGAAGATGTTGATTTGAATATCTTTATCGGTGATTTTCTTCAGCTCTTCTTTTAGTTTATCAACCTCTTGGCCGCCTTTTCCGATAATAATTCCCGGGCGAGCGGTGCAGATGGTGATTGTAACTAATTTCAATGTTCTCTCAATAACAATGCGAGAAACACTTGCTTTGGCCAGACGAGCATTCAAATATTTGCGAATGTTACTGTCTTCGAGTATCATATCGCTATAATTATCTCCACCGTACCAGTTAGAGTCCCATCCTTTGATGATTCCCAAACGATTTGCTATCGGATTTACTTTTTGTCCCATCTGCCTTTATTAATTTTGTTCTTGTTCTTTATTTATAGTATCTACCACAATCGTAACGTGATTTGAGCGTTTCCGGATTCTGTAGCCGCGACCTTGTGGCGCAGGACGAAGTCTTTTTAACATAGCTCCTTCGTCAACAGAAATTGTTTTGATATATAATTCGCCTGTTTCGGCTTTACGTTCGTTTTTCTGTTCCCAGTTTGAGATAGCCGAAAGCAATAGTTTTTCAACTTTTGATGATGCTTCTTTGTTGGAAAACTTCAAAACGCCTAATGCTTTAAAAACTTCCATTCCACGCACCATGTCTGCAACGTATCGCATTTTTCGGGGCGAAGAGGGAGCATTTTTTAACACAGCTAAAGCAACCTCTTTGCGGTTTTCTTTGCGTTGTTCTGCTGATATTCTTTTTCTAGCACTCATGTCTTTTCTATTTTTTTATTTTGTTAAGCCCCGCCGATTATTTCTTTCTGTTTCCAGAGTGTCCACGGAATGTGCGTGTTACTGCAAATTCGCCTAGCTTGTGCCCAACCATATTTTCGGTAATATACACCGGAATAAATTTGTTTCCGTTATGCACCGCAATGGTATGACCCACAAAATCGGGGGAAATCATAGAGGCGCGAGCCCATGTCTTTACCACGGTTTTTTTACCGCTTTCATTCATGCCGCTCACTTTTTTCTCTAATTTTAGGTTGATATACGGACCTTTTTTTAATGATCTGCTCATAATTTTACTTGTTAATCAGATTACTTTTTCTTTCTTCTTTCTACGATGTATTTAGAAGAATGTTTTTTAGGAGCTCTTGTTTTCAAGCCCTTTGAATAAATGCCTTTGGGCGAACGTGGATGACCTCCCGACGCGCGACCTTCGCCACCACCCATTGGGTGATCAACCGGGTTTTTAACAACCCCACGAGTGTGCGGACGACGTCCGAGCCATCTTGAACGACCGGCTTTACCTGATTGTTGCAGAGCATGGTCTGAATTACCAACACTTCCAATAGTAGCTTTACATGTTGCAAGAATTTTACGAACTTCACCTGAAGGCATTTTGATAATCGCATATTTATCTTCGCGAGAAACCAACTGAGCAAATGTTCCGGCTGAACGTACCATTTTTGCACCTTGTCCCGGACGCAACTCAATGTTATGAATTACCGTACCAAGGGGTATATTTGCCAAGGGCAGTGTATTACCAACTTCGGGAGCAGCTTGCGATCCCGACATCACTGTGGTTCCAACTTCTAATCCGTTGGGAGCAAGAATATACGTTTTTTCTCCATCGGCATAATACAGCAACGCGATGCGTGCCGAGCGATTTGGATCGTATTCAATGCTTTTTACAACGGCAGGGATACCATCTTTTGTTCTCTTGAAATCGATAAAACGAAAGCGTCTTTTGTGTCCGCCACCAATGTAACCTATGGTCATTTTACCACGATGGTTGCGTCCACCTGTACTTCCTTTACCAACTACAAGTGATTTTTCCGGTTCTGATGCAGTGATATTATCAAAAGAACCGATAATCTTGTGTCTTTGCCCCGGTGTTGTGGGCTTTAGTTTACGTATTGCCATTTTAAATTAGATATTGCTGAATAAATCGATTGTTTCACCTTTTTTCAAGGTTACAATTGCTTTTTTATAAGATGGCGTACTACCGGTAACAACACCGGATTTAGTATAGCGGCTTCTCAGCTTGCCATCGTATTTCATTGTATTCACCTGTTCTACATGAACATTGTAGAGTGATTCAATTGCATTTTTGATTTCTACTTTGTTTGCTCCGGAAACTACAATGAAGCCGTAACGGTTTTCGAACTTATCGGTAACCGCGGTCTGTTTCTCCGTAAAAATTGGTTTTATAATTACTCCCATCGTTTTATCTCCTTATGCTTTAAGTAAATCATCAATTACTGCAACAGACGATTCTGTGAGCACTAATCCCCCACAGTTCATGATTTTATAAGTATTTATATCTGAAGCAGTTATAATCTCTATACCTTGCAAATTTCGAGCCGACAAATATACATTTTTATTTTGACTTGGCAAAACGAAAAGTAGCTTTTTATCAGCAAGTTGCAGTTTTTTTGTAAGTTCTACAAAGCTCTTGGTTTTGGGTGTTTCGAAGTTAAAATCTTCAACCACTAAAATAGCATCGTTCTTGGCTTTTAACGAAAGTGCAGAACGACGTGCCAATGCTTTTTCCTTTTTGTTGAGTTTGAAACCGTAATCTCTTGGTTTAGGACCAAAAACTCTTCCTCCACCTACCATAACGGGAGATTTAATGTTTCCGCGACGAGCACCACCACTTCCTTTCTGACGAATAAGTTTGCGGGTACTACCTGCAATTTCGTTTCTTTCTTTCGATTTGTGTGTGCCTTGACGTTGGTTAGCCAAATAATGCTTTACATCTAACCAGATAACATGATTATTAGGTTCAATTCCGAAAATGGAATCATTGAGTGTCACCTTTTTATCTGTTACCTCTCCTTTGATATTGTATATACTTAATTCCATTTTATTTTTCTATTAATACAATTGAACCTTTGCTTCCGGGAACCGAACCTTTCAACATTAAAAGGTTATGCTCGGGGATTACTTTAATTACTTGAAGGTTTTGAACGGTTACACGTTTATTTCCCATTTGGCCGCCCATTTTCATACCTTTGAACACTTTGCTCGGGGATGAGCCTGCACCAATAGAACCGGGTGCACGCAAGCGGTTGTGTTGTCCGTGAGAAGACTCACCCACGCCCGAGAATCCGTGACGTTTTACAACGCCCTGAAAACCTTTACCTTTCGATACCGCGCTTACGTCTACCCAAACGGCATCGTTGAAAAGATCAACAGTGATTTCGGAACCCAACTTATAGTCGTTTCCAAACCCTTTGAACTCGGCCAAGTGTCTCTTGGGGTTAACTCCGGCTTTTTTGAAATGACCTTTTTCGCCGCCTGGTGTGTGTTTGTCTTTTTTGTCTTCAAACCCAAGCTGAATAGCGTCATAACCATCGTTTTCAACGGTTTTAACCTGAGTAACCACGCAAGGACCTACTTCGATAACAGTGCATGGAATATTTTTTCCCTCGGCACTGAAAACGGATGTCATTCCGATTTTTTTTCCAATTAATCCTGGCATTTCTCTGTTGTTTAAATCACACCCCTAAATCCCCTAAAGGGGACTTGATGAAAGGCTGTGAATGATTATTATTATTTTCTAAAAATTTGACTATCCCAAAGCCCCCTTTAGGGGGTCGGGGGTAGTCTTACACTTTAATTTCTACTTCTACCCCGCTCGGTAATTCAAGTTTCATCAACGCGTCAACGGTTTTTGCAGTTGAGCTGTAGATATCGATCAAACGTTTGAAAGATGAAAGCTCAAATTGCTCACGCGATTTTTTATTTACAAATGTAGAGCGGTTCACTGTAAATATGCGTTTGTGAGTTGGCAACGGAATTGGTCCGCTAACTACTGCACCCGTGGCTTTTACGGTTTTTACGATTTTTTCTGCCGATTTATCAACCAGGCTATAATCGTAAGATTTCAGTTTAATTCTGATTTTTTGGCTCATAATTTATTTTGAATAATGTTGTATTCTCGAATATTTGCTGTTAGCTATCGGCTATTGGCTATTGGCTTTGCGTTGAATTGTTCTGAAACTCTGCCAACGGCTAAGGGCTAATAGCCAAATGCCATTCTATTTATTTAATCAAATCAACACGACCTTTTACTTCCTCTAATACTTGTCTGGCGATAGAAGGCGAAACTTCCTCAAAGTGATCGAAAGACATAGTGGAAGTTGCTCTTCCCGAAGTAATCGTACGCAACGATGTTACATATCCGAACATTTCTGAAAGTGGAGTTTTTGCTTTTACAATGCGAGCTCCCGAACGGTTCGATTCCATTCCTTCTATTTGTCCGCGACGTTTGTTCAAGTCTGAAATTACATCACCCATACTTTCTTCAGGGGTAACCACTTCAACTTTCATTATCGGTTCTTTCAAAACAGGGCCTGCTTTTTCGCTGGCAGCTCTAAATGCCTGCATCGCGCAGATCTCAAACGATAACTGATCGGAGTCAACCGCGTGGTACGAACCATCAATTACGGTAACTTTCAGTTTATCTAACGCGTATCCGGCCAAAACACCATTTTTCATTGCGCGTGCAAAACCTTTTTGAATGGACGGAATATATTCTTTTGGAATATTACCACCTTTCACCTCATCTACAAATTGCAATTCGCCTTCGAAATCGGCATCAGCGGGTTCTACACGAACAATAATATCGGCAAATTTACCACGTCCACCGGTTTGTTTTTTGTAAACTTCACGTAATTCAACCGATTTGGTGATAGCTTCTTTATAAGAAACTTGCGGACGTCCTTGATTGGCTTCTACCTTAAATTCACGTTTCAAACGATCAATAATAATCTCAAGGTGAAGTTCGCCCATTCCGGAGATTACGGTTTGTCCGGTTTCTTCGTCCGTTTTAACGGTAAACGTAGGATCTTCTTCTGCCAATTTGGCCAAACCTACGGAAAGTTTATCCAAATCTTTCTGCGTTTTAGGCTCTACCGCAATTCCGATAACGGGATCGGGGAAGTCCATAGACTCAAGAACAATAGGTTTATTTTCATCGCAAAGCGTATCGCCCGTGCGAATATCTTTAAATCCAACTCCCGCACCTATATCGCCACATCCGATAAATTCTTTCGGATTTTGCTTATTGGAGTGCATTTGGAATAAACGCGAGATGCGTTCTTTTTTCTGTGAGCGTGGATTGTAAACGTAAGAACCGGCTTCCAATTCTCCCGAATAAACACGGAAGAAACAGAGGCGTCCCACGTAAGGATCGGTTGCAATCTTGAATGCAAGCGCCGCTAATGGTTCGCTTGGATCGGGATGACGAACGACCACTTTTTCAGAATCTCTCGGGTCTGTTCCTTCTATTGCCTCTGCATCTAACGGGCTGGGAAGATATGAACATACTGCATCCAGTAACGTTTGAACTCCTTTATTTTTGAATGAAGAGCCACAGATTATCGGATTTATTTGCATTGCAAGTGTTCCTTTTCTTATAGCTGCTTTCACTTCTTCGATTGTGATAGTGTTGGGATCATCAAAAAACTTCTCCATCAACGCATCATCGAATTCGGCTACTGTTTCAAGCATTTTTTCTCTCCACTCGTTAGCTTCATCCACCAAATCGGCAGGAATTTCCTCCACGTGATACTCAGCGCCCATAGTTTCATCGTGCCAAAATAACGCCTTCATCGTCACCAAATCCACCACGCCTTTGAAGTTTTCTTCGGCGCCAATGGGAATTTGAATGGGGCAAGGAGTTGCACCAAGCACCTCTCTTACCTGACGAACTACCTCAAAAAAGTTTGCACCCGAACGGTCCATTTTATTTACGTAACCAATTCGTGGCACTTTGTATTTATCTGCCTGACGCCACACGGTTTCCGATTGCGGCTCAACTCCGCCTACAGCACAAAATGCTGCTACAGCTCCGTCGAGAATACGCAATGAGCGCTCCACTTCTACGGTGAAGTCAACGTGTCCCGGGGTGTCAATTAAGTTTATTTTGTATATTTTGTCATTATATTTCCAGTTCGCGGTGGTTGCGGCCGAAGAGATGGTGATACCACGCTCCTGCTCTTGCTCCATCCAGTCCATGGTGGCAGCTCCATCGTGCACTTCACCTATTTTATGGGTTAATCCCGTGTAAAATAAGATTCGCTCCGATGTAGTTGTCTTTCCGGCATCAATGTGCGCCATGATGCCGAGATTGCGAGTGAAAATTAATGCTTCTTTTGAACCTTTTGCCATCTTTTTTACCTATCTGTTCTTTTTAAAATCTAAAATGAGCAAAAGCTCTGTTTGCTTCTGCCATTCTGTGCATATCTTCTTTGCGTTTAAATGATCCGCCCTGACCGTTGAATGCATCAACGATTTCAGCAGCCAATTTGTCTGCCATAGTTTTGCCTCCTCTTTTGCGTGCATAAAGAATGAGGTTTTTCATTGAAATGGATTCTTTTCTTTCGGGACGAATTTCTGTAGGCACCTGAAATGTTGCTCCGCCAACACGGCGTGATTTTACTTCAACTTGAGGTGTTATATTGTCGAGCGCGGCTTTCCAAATCTCGAGAGCCGGTTTTTCTTCGTTAGGCAATTTAGCCTTTACTGTGTTCAATGCGGAATAGAAAATATCGTACGATATACTTTTCTTTCCATCATACATAAGGTGGTTAACAAATTTTGTTACCCTTACATCACCATAAACAGGATCGGGCAGAACCTGTCTTTTTTTAGGTTTTGTTTTTCTCATTGTTTTAACTAATTTGTGTTGTGTTTGGTTGCCGTTTTATTTGTCTTCAACAATTCCTCCGAATTATTTACTCAACCTATAGTAGCTTTTCCCAAAAATCTCAACAGCGATTTTACATTAATATTACTTTAAAAATCAAGCGTTTTTTACAACTCCGGATTATTTCTTTTTAGCTGCTGCGGCTGCTCCGGGTTTAGGACGCTTAGCTCCGTATTTAGAACGACGCTGAGTACGACCGTTTACACCGGCAGTATCCAATGTTCCGCGAACAATGTGGTAACGAACACCCGGAAGATCTTTCACACGACCACCACGCACCAACACGATAGAGTGCTCTTGCAAGTTGTGCCCTTCACCCGGAATGTAGGCGTTTACCTCCTTAGAGTTAGTTAAACGTACACGAGCCACTTTTCTCATTGCTGAGTTCGGTTTTTTGGGAGTGGTAGTGTAAACCCTAACGCACACGCCGCGACGTTGCGGACATGAATCGAGCGCGCGAGATTTACTCTTCTCTTCTATAACCGTGCGGCCTTTTCTTACTAATTGTTGAATTGTAGGCATTTTTCTACTTTCTTTTTGTCTTTTATTTTACTGATAAATTTAATTTCTATACACAAATTCGACCAATTATAACTTAAATATAATCAGACGATTAACATCAAAAACCTCCATTTTTGGGGTTAAAAACGGCACAAAATTACAAAGAATCAATTAGATATGCAAATTATAAATGGTGTTTTTTCAAATATTTTTACAAAATGAAGTGAATCAATATTTTTGTGGAAAAATGGATTTAGTAAATATTCCTTATCTGCCGATCGAACCTGAAAACTGTTTTGAAAAATATTCACGCAGATAATCGCAAATTTTAGTGCAAATTTACGCAGAAAAGGAAAAATAGACTGATTTTATGCGTTTATCAGCGAAACAAATCAGCGTAAATCAGCGTAAAAATAGGTATAGATAAATATGCGATTATTGATAAAATAAAATCAAAACAGTATCTTATTTTCCTGATTTCTTAAAATAATCGGAGAATATTTTGCTAATTACAAAATAATACCTATAATTGCACCGAATTATCAATAAAACACAACGAACGTTAATCATCATGAAACTAAAACATTTTATTCTCCTCTCTTTATGGAGCATAGGTGGAGTATTAACGGCACAAGAACAAATCAGGTCAGACCTGAATATGTTTCGTGCCAACGACACCATTGTAAAGCAACAAGTAGTATATAAGCATCCCGGAAGACAGGGAACAGACATTCTTTGGGATTTTGGAAAGCTGAAAACCATTGACAACAAGTACACCGTAGTGTATGAGCAAACAAGCGATTCTATTTTATCGGGTACGGAACACCAAACCCGATACTTCTATGATTTCAGGAACGATTCGCTTTTTATGACCGGACATGAAAACTCTACCACAAAAATGATATACAGTTCACCCGAACTTTTATTGCGTTTTCCGATAAAATTGGGAGATAAAGCAGAAAGTTACTACCAGGGTAATGGTGTATATTGTGATAAACTGGATATAAAAGCCTACGGAACATCTAAGTCCATTGCAGATGCCACCGGCATGATTATCTTGCCAAGCGGCGATACACTAAGACATGTAACACGAGTACGTACAACTAAACTGATTTCGGAAAAAATAGGTCCGTTGTTGCCCGATATGACGATCACTTCTGTTCCCGATTCAATAAGGCAATTATCCGTACTTTCCGTTGACTCCATCAACCGTTTTCTTCAATCAGACACCAGTGTGTTGATGACGGATACATATAGGTGGTACGCTGCCGGTTATCGTTATCCGGTATTTGAAACCGTTTCCACCGGAAGTGCTCCCAGCCATTCGAAAACCGAATATTTTACAACGGCTTTCTACTTTCCGCCCAATAAGCACAACTATTTAAAAACGGATAAGAAAAACGCCTCGTTACTGGTTGAGTTAGCTGAAAAAGACAAGCTGCGAAATAACAGCACCAGCAATTCCAAAAATAACGTTGAGGGAAGTGTGACTATAGATAATATAGAGTTTACGTATAATTATTATCCCAATCCGGTGGAATTGCAACTCCACTTCGAATATTATCTTTCAAAAGATGCGCAAGTATCGTTTGGATTATACGGTATTACCGGTTTAATGGTGTATCGCTCACCGATAAAATCACTGAAGACAGGAACATATTCCGAAGTTATTGATATGGGATATTGTTCGCGAGGAGAATATATACTAACCATTATAGTAAATAATAAACCGTTTAGTGAGAAAATTATTAAAAAATAAACTTTATTCAATAAATATATTTATGAAGAAATTTAAATATTTATTACTATGGATTATCCACATCCAGTTATATGGGCAAAACGCTCCTCATTATACTCCAATGACACCGGAACCTTATTCTTTATTTAAATACACAGAAATTCCAGTGTCTATGACCACAGGAATTCCAAATATTTCAATTCCTATTCATATTATTCAAATGAGGAATTTTGAACTCCCAATAAGTTTGGATTATCATTCGGGAGGAATAAAAACAGATGAGATAGCTACAAATGTCGGGTTAGGTTGGACACTTAAGGCTGGCGGCATGATTAGCAATCAGGTTTTTGGATACGATGACAATACACATTATGGAAGTCGTTATCCAAGTATGGAGAATAATATACCCAAAGACAGAGAGTTCGAACCTCAAGTTTTATCCAATAGAAATACTTGCAGCGAAACATACAACCTAGACTATTACTCTATAAAGGATATTATATTGATTAATGGCGACACACAACCGGATGTTTTTTATTATAATTATGGTGCTGAAAACGGTAAGTTTTTTCTCACAAATGGTCTAGTAGGCATTTCAATCCCTTATAAAAATATTGAGATAAAAAAGGTAAATAATATATATGAGATAATAGATAATAAAGGCACTGTTTTCACATACAGCACAATTGGAGAAACAAATTATCTCTCGATCGTTTTTACTGATTTTGGAAAACACTATTATAATAATTGCGGATGGGGAAATACCGAAGTTCTTGATTTTGAAACCGGAAATTCAGACACCAGATCAAATGTTTATTATCTTACGAAAGTAAAAAATATTTACGGAGAAGAAATTAATATAGAATATGAAAATGAAATATATCATTACAAGACTAAAAATCAATATATTCGCTTTAAGCGTGCAGCTAACGATTTGCCGGATTTTCCTTTCCCAAATAATGTAAATAACACCATTGAAACCCAAGTAACAGTTAAAGGAAAAAGAATAAAGAAGATTACTTCTACATTGGGAGATGAAATAGAATTTATATACGACACCTGTATAAGATTAGATTTACCTAAGGACAATATAAATATAGGAGGCAATGAAGTTATAACAGGAGCTAACAGACTTAGAATCATAAAAGTAAAAAAAGGTGATATATACGACACATTTGAATTGTCACACACATATTATAATTTAAATTCTGATAATATTCCCTGCGTCAATAATACAGGAGAAAGCAGGTACTCCTATAGATTAAAATTAAATTCTATTAAAAAAAACACAGATCCCCCATTTATTTTTGAATACTATGGCTCTAATATACTACCCGACAGAAGAAGCTACAATATAGATCACTTCGGCTATATGAAAGACGGTGGAAATAAATTTGCAAAAGATTATCAATATGAATTTTATGAAGGAAGCGACAGGGAGCCCGATTTTACAAGCACATTAAAAGGCACCTTAAAAAGTATAACATATCCCACCAAAGGTAAAACTGTTTTCACGTATGAGCTTAATAGCTACTATGGTCCCAAAAAAACATATTATCCTCCCGAAACAGGTGGATTTTCTCTCTATGTCTCCGGGATTGAAGGAAATGAAGATCCAGTATCTCCTTACATTATAATGCAGGAAAATTTAAATATTCCCTCTGATGTCAATACTTCGAGTATAAGATTAGCTATATCTAATCCAGCTACACAAGAACATCAAACAACAGATGAACTTATTTCTATGAGTATAACAAATGTAACAACAAATCAGGCTGTTTCTTTCGCGTATCCACCAGGATATACAATCAGGGATTTTTATATAGCTCCGGGAAATTACTTGGTAAGAGTGGAGAGTAATATGGAGGGTGCGGGATTATCTTTAAACTGGACATTAAATCTAAAACCTCCAACTACCATAAACGAAACTTATAATACCGGAGGCCTTCGCATAAAAGCAATTAACCACTTTGCCGATAATCAAAGCCTCCCTTCCTCTTCAAGCATATTCGAATATACAGATTCTGAAAACTCAACGGTGTCAACCGGCAGAATACTACATGAACCTGAATACTCATATCTTTATTATAAAAGAGCAATTTACTGTCAGAATTGTGGAACACAAGCGATGTTCAAAGAAAGTGTATACTTGGCACAAAAATCTTCTAATGTACAACCTTTAGATGGTCTGCAGGGATACCATGTTATGTATCCGAAAGTTAGGGTGTACAATAACGAAAATAAAAAAAATGGCATGACGGAATATGTATATTCTTTTGCAGAAGGCGACTTGCATAAAAGTAATACATTTCCTCCTACACCGTCCACCAGTTTAGATTTTTTAAGAGGAAACCTTATACAACAAAAAGAGTTTAGATATGATGAATCTATAGCAAAATATAAGATACTGAAAAGTATTACGAATGAGTACACATATAACTATAATCCAAGTATCGCTAGTAATGTTTTCAGTCCACCTAACAAACCAAATGAAAAACATGCAATAGGATTAAATATTATTGTACTAAATATGGAAAGAACCTGTTCAAATGGAGGCTTTCAGTGCACGAAGAGGGCTATGAATTTAGAATTGGTATACTATAAAATTATTTCTCCGTGGGTATATTTAAATAAATCTACAGAAGTATTGCACGATACAAATGGGAATCCTACGGCGAGCACTCAATACAATTACTTTTATGAAAATCCCTTACATGGACAGATGACAAAATCAACCTTTTTAACATCAACAGGACAAACCACGGAAAAACAATTCTTTTACCCGCACGATCTTGTAAATCTGAATATAATGAAAAACGAAATGAATGAATTAATAGTACAACGTAGGCTTTCCGAACCACCTCGAATCCTATATTCTGTGATAAAAGACGGAGTAGAGTCAAAAATATCCGAGACGATATTTAAATACGAGAAAAACCTTCTTACCGGTAATTTGTTATTGCCTGTCCAATTACACAAAACAACAGGAAATATAAACGCCTATCCTTTCGATGATAAAAATATAGAATATTCATATAAAGAATACGACACCAATTCAAATGGAACAGGAAACGGAAACGTATTAGAGTATCAATTGAAAGACCAAACACCTATTGTTTTGTTATGGGGATTTAACAAAAGATATGTTGTAGCAGAAATAAAAAATGCCACTTTAAATGAAGTAAAAACAGCATTGGGGCTTGCAAGTGGATTTCCAAGCTTCGGTAACCTCGGACTTACCTCCACTCAAATAAGAAGCTTAAAATTAAATTTACCAAAATCACTATCAACAACATACACATACAAACCGCTCGTAGGCATTGCCAGTAAAACCGATCCCAACGGCATTACCACCTACTATGATTACGATGAATTCGGCCGACTGATAGAGGTATATATAAAAAACGAGCAAGATATAAAACAAGTGATTCAAAAATACAATTACCGATATGCAACCCAACCCTAATATACGGCCATGAAACAGAGAAACATATTACTAATAGCGACAGTCTGTCTTTGGACAGCATTTACTGCTGCACAAACAAAAAATTACGTTATTATCAATGAGGTAATGTATGATACCCCACTTAACGAGCGGATAGCTCAAGGTATATCTTACAGTAACGGAGAATACATAGAACTCTACAACGTAGGAATAACGGCAGTTAACCTAACAGGCTGGTACCTAAAAGGCGAAGGAAGTACCGAAATTTACAATTTCCCCGCAGGCACCCAATTGCAACCGGGTGGCTACCTGATTGTAGCTTACCAATATTTAAACTCAAATTTCACGTTAGACAGTTTGTATCAAGGGTTCGAAACTTTGCATAATCGTCAGGTACTTTACCAGCGTAAAATAATCTTAAGCAATTCGGGCGAAGCCCTGAAGCTTGTGGACAATACGGGAGCAACTAAAGATAGCCTGTATATAGACGGCACCATCAATTTAAGAAAACCGAATAGATTAAGCGCTCCGAATCCAGATGGAGCTGTAGGTAGCACCTGTGTGTCACTACAGCGAAAAACTGCTGTATTTGACGATAACGGCAACGCTATAACCAATAATCAAGAGTGGATTACTGCCACCGTGAATCCTTATTTACTCTACGCCGGATTTGTAGTTCCGTATATGCAGCCCGATTTTATTGATACCGAAGTAATGCTGACATCCGGCACCAACTACATCGTAACCGTAAGTCCGCTAGATGCTACCCATGAAGTAAAAATCGACAACAGCAGTATATCTGTGGCAGATGGTGCCGGTGCACTTGTCACTATTCAATATTTCGACGGATTAGGCCGTCCCGTTCAAACCGTATTAAAAGGCGCATCTCCTTTAAAAAGAGATCTTGTTGCTTTACAAGAATACGATGCCGTGGGCCGACAAAGCAACACTTGGCTCCCCATTCCTATCGGCGGAACGGGAGCGTATGTTGAACCAACTTCGTTGAAATCCGCAGCAAACTCGTTTTATGCCGACGGTGCCGCCTACTCCAATCCCGTTTACGAACCCTCGCCCCTGAATCGTGTAGTGGAACAATACGCTCCCGGTGCAGCATGGCGAACAGCGGGCAGATCGGTAAAGACAACCCATTTGGCTAACGGAGCGGGTGAATTGGCTTGCCGACTATACAAAATAGCCACAGACAATATCTCGTTGCTCACTACCGGACTTTATGCCAACAACGAACTTTTTGTAACAAAAACTACCGATGAAGACTTAAAAATCTCCTACACGTTTACCGATAAACTGGGACAAACCGTATTGCAACGAGTAATGGACGGAACTCCCCACGACACCTATTTTGTGTACGACGACTTTGGCAACCTGCGATACGTGCTTCCTCCCGCGGCTGCCGATGCACTTTCAGCTGCAAACATCCCGTGGAGTTTCACTAACAATCAAATCATTAAAGATTATGCATATTATTACCAGTACGATGGACGAAACAATTGCATCTTGAAGAAACTCCCCGGTTGCGAGCCCATTAATATGAAGTACGACAAAGCCGATCGGCTGATTTTCAGTCAAGATGGCAATCAAGCGGGTAATAGATGGACTTTTTTCTTTTACGACGTGTTCGGAAGGCAAACCACTACCGGAATATGGAAATCGAATACCATACCTGCATTGGGTAATTTGGTCGTAAAAACCGATTATACGGGAACAGGCAGTTTAGCAGGACATGCCGTAAACCTCAGCTTACCTGCCGTTGATTTGATGACGGTAAATTATTACGACGATTACCTGTTCGTAAATACATTGACGGCAGCCGAAAAAACGAAAATGCCTTATATTGCTATTCCAGGATACGATGCCCAATACAAGAGTAGCGCCAAAGGATTACTCACCGGCACTCGTACCTATCAAATGAACGATGCAACCAAGTATGTTGTTTCAGCCCATTATTACGACCATCGCGGTCGCTTGGTGCAAAGCCACACCTCCAACCACCTGGGCGGTTTTGAAGACGAATATTTTGCCTATACCTTTACCGGAAAAGTAAAACAACGGCAGCACGTGCATTCCGCCACGGGAAAAACAACGCAGACGGAAATATACACCTATGCCTACGACCATGCCGAGCGGCTGCTCTCCGTTACCCACAAGCTTAACGCGGCAGCCGCCGTTACCCTGGCAACCAACACTTATGATGAAGTGGGACGATTGAAAACCAAAAAACTGGCAACGGAAACGGCAACCTATGCCTACAACGTGCGCAGCTGGCTCACCCAGATCACCGGCACAAAATTCAACCAGACACTCACCTACAACGCTGCCGTGAACGGAGTAACACCCACAACAGTCGCTTACAACGGAAACATCAGCGCCATGAAGTGGAAAGCCGGAAACGAAACCACGGAAAGAGGATATCAGTTTACCCTCGATGCGCTAAACCGCCTCACCTTTGCCTACTACGGCGAAGGCACCGCCCTTACCGCCAACCCCAACCGATACAACGAGCTGGTTACTTATGACAAGATGGGAAACATCAGAACCCTGCAACGCCAGGGAAAAACCGACACCGGTTTCGGGTTGATTGACAACCTTACCTACAATACGTACGATGGCAACAAGGTTACCAAAATCACCGATGCCGTTACGCCCGGCCCGCTCTATGCCGGCGCCTTCCATTTTATGGACGGCGCCAACGTGGCCGTGGAATACACCTACGATGCCAACGGCAACCTGAAAAAAGATTACAACAAAAAAATAGTGGATATTCAGTACAATTCTCTAAATTTGCCCAACGGATTGCAGTTCACCAACGGCAACACCACCAACTATGTGTACAACGCTGCCGGACAGAAGTTAAGCGTAACTCACCAAACGGCCATGGCAGGCGTGGTTATCCCTATGACCAATGTAATGACGCCGCTTGCTCCCGCGCAAATATCCACCACTTTTAAAACAGACTATTGCGGAAATGTGGTTTACGAAAATGGTGCGGTTAGTAAGATCCTAACGGAAGAAGGCTATATTACTTTTTTAAGTAATAATACACCGGTGTACCATTATTACTTGAAAGACCATCAAGGCAACAACCGGGTGGTAATCAATCAGGCCGGAACGGTGGAGCAGGTAAACCACTATTATCCTTTTGGCGGATTAATGGGGGAAAGTACGGCGGGAGGCGTTCAGCCGTACAAATACAACGGCAAAGAACTTGACCGTATGCACGGGCTTGACCTTTTCGATTATGGAGCAAGGCATTATGATGCGGCAATAGGCCGGTGGTGGACGGTGGATCCGCTGGCGGAGAAATATTATGGGATGAGTCCGTATGTTTATACAGCTAATAATCCGGTGAGGTTTATTGATCCGAATGGGATGTGGTATGGAGATCCACCATCAAATTGGTTAATACCGACATTCCCAAAATCTACGTATGGGAACAACCTATTGATGAATGGGGTAACTTTCGTTAATAATGTATCAGCGGATATTTTAAATTCAGGAATTTCAATTATCAATACACCTGTAAACGCTGCTCAAACGCTCTACAAAGAAGGTGTGAGTGGATTGGTGAATTCTGAAATAACAGGACTTAAAAACACAGGAAATGCAATTGCCAATGAAGTGAATTACACATTCACTACTCCTATAGGAGAACAATTGCGAGGATTTAACGATCCTGCAACTTGGGAGGCAAGTGCAGCGTTTGGAGCAACGTTATTCGTTGGTAGTGCTGTCGCTAATTTAGGCAAAGGTGCAAGTGTGGCTAATACAGGGAAAAATGTTTCAATGAGTACCACTAAGGGAGAGGTTACAGTATATCGGGTCTTCGGAGGGGACGCGAGAGCTCAGGGATTTTCTTGGACAACAAAAAATCCTACATCTGTTAAAGACTTTAGAAATGCTGCAGGATTGCCTTCAGGTGGAGCGAGTGGAGCAACGAATACCGCTGATTTTATGATAAAAGGTAAAGTTAACAGTAGTAATATTATTCAATCTCGTTCAGCATTACCATTAGATGGAAATAAGGGAGGATTACCTGAGCTTATCATAGACCCTAAAAATGTTAGATTAACTGATTTTAAAGTACTCACACCATAAATTTTATAGATGATGGATTTTAAATATAAAGGCATGACAGTAAATGAAAGACTTTACGTAAGTGGTCTTTTAAATGTTTTTGATAAAGCAATTAAGAAAAGAGATATTGAAAAAGTCGTAGCGATTCTAAAAGAAGTTGAAATTACAGATAAGCCTGAAACTGAAGCGATTTTAAAAGAATTTGGACTCTCAGAAAAATCTCAGATTAATAATTTTTTTTGCGAAGAACTCTAAGATGAAAAACAGCCGTATAAATACAACGGCAAAGAACTTGACCATATGCACGGGCTGGACCTTTTCGATTACGGAGCAAGAAATTATGATGCGGCGTTGGGCAGGTGGATGACGGTGGATCCGTTGGCGGAAAAAAATTATCATATTTCTCAATATGCATATAGCAGTAATAACCCTGTGAATAGAATTGATCCGGATGGAAGATTAGATGATTGGATTTATAATAAAGAAACAAAAGAATATATTTGGGATGGGAGGGTTACTAATCGAAGTGAAACTCCTAATGGCTATAAATATATTGGACCTTCCTTAAAGGATGTTGATTATCATTATAAGAACACTAATCCTATTAGAGCAATTTTCAAAAATGCAAAATTTGGAGAAGATAGAACTCCATGGCCGGGAGAAATAACAAAGGTAGATAATATAACATCTGCTGAAATGTGGATGGGGTCACCATCTAAGAATATAGGTGAAGGTATTTTGAAAATAGCCGCGAATATAGCTTACAGCATACCCAATTCCCCATATTCTATGTTGACAGGGAAAACTATTGGAGGTACACCTCTTAATTCTACTGAAAAGATGGATGCTTTTATAGATGTTGTACCTGGGTTACTATCAGGAGGATTAACTAAAACAGGACAAGTAATAAAAACGACAAAAGGATTGCAAGGATTTAATCAATTTGTAAAGAAGGTTCCAGGCATTACATCTTCTGAAGGGTTACCATCAGGTATGAAATGGCAGACAAGAGCAGGGGAATTATTTCAAGCAAATAAAATACAACAGCAAGGTCTTTATGATTATGACTTTTCTCGAAATATTTTAAATTTGGTTAATACAACAAAAGACGAATTAGAAAAATAATATTATGCCTGAAACAGCAAGATGGATTGGTGGTTTTGTAAGGTGGTTATTTAAAGGATGCAAAACTAAATTAAGAGATGAGATTGAAGGGAATCTTGAACCTACGTGGGGAGGAACCTATGATTTTGAAAATTATATAATTGGACTTGTGACAGTGGTCGTAATATTAGGAGTGATATTTTTTTTGGTTTTCTAAAATTTAGATTGTTTGCCGAAGGCATTCAAACGGGGAACACAACCATATAAATACAACGGCAAATAACTCGACAGTATGCACGGGCTTGACCTTTTCGATTACGGAGCAAGGCATTATGACGCGGCTATTGGCAGGTGGTGGACGGTGGATCCGTTGGCGGAAAAGTATTATGGGATGAGTCCGTATGTGTATGTGGCAAATAATCCGGTGAGGTTTATTGATCCGAATGGAATGTGGTATGATTGGTTCCAGAACGGAGACAATTTAGTTTGGAGAAACTCAAACCAAGAAGAAATAATAATTGAGGACAAAGAATTCCAAAATATTGGTAAAACCGTATATGCAACAGACGGAGACGGGAGTTTCAGATATGGAGATCAGTTTGGAAATTGGCACAATTCCGCTCCTCTCAATGAAATAGCTATAACAGGTTTTCAGACTTCAGGCACAGGACCGGTAAGTGCAGCAATGCGAAGTGCAGCCCGAGGTTATGATCCACAATGGATTGTTGGATTTAATACGTTTGTTGAAGCAGGACTTACTGCAATAAATTTGACATTAACCGCAACTACACTTGCCGCAGAGGCGGGAAGTTTGGGGAGTGGAACCAGAGTAAGAACGGTCTTAAATGCAGTTGATGATGTCGCAAGAGTTGGCCCTAAATATACAAAATCAAGTTTAAAACTTGGACAGCAAATGCACAAAGCATATAAGGCTGGCTTAGATGATGGAATAAATACTATTAAGGAGTTTAGGTTGCCAAGCGGAAAACGAATAGATTTTCTAGATATTCCTAACAGTACAATTTATGAACTGAAACCGTTTAATCCAAGAGGAATGAAAGCAGGACAGAAGCAACTTGATATGTACATGAAAGAATTACAAACGATACCAAGATATAAAGGAGTTGAATGGAAGACCGTTTTAGAAACTTATTGATATGGATAGTAAAAAGTTTAAAAAATTGTTTGGCGAAATAGCAAACTCCAATAGTTTTGAAAGTGCTTTTGGTGGTTGGTTCAAAGAAAGTACTGAAAGTATAATTGTACTTAATCTACAGAAATCAAACTTTGGAGATTATTACGAAATGAATATTAAGATTTACATACAAGGCATGTTCGGTAATAATTATTCCAAAAGCAAAAACTTAGTAAAAAGCGACATTGGAGATGTTTTCAGAAGGGAACCGACCGAATATAAATCAGTTTTTGATTTAGAAGAGCTGATGAATGATGAGAAGCGAAAGGAAAGAGTAGAACAGTTATTTAGTGAATTTATCGTACCATTTACTGATAAGGCATTATCAAAGTCAGGCATAGGGAAATTAGCAGAAAAGGGGGAAATATTTTTACTCCCAGCAGTTAAAGAAGAATTAGCAGAATTATCATAAACCAAAATGCGTATTGCGGAAATATAATTTACGAAAACGGAGCGGTAAGCAAGATACTAACAGAAGAAGGATACATAACGCTTGCAGGTACAACGCCTACCTATCATTATTACCTCAAAGACCACCAGGGCAACAACCGGGTGGTAATTAACCAAGCTGGAACGGTAGAACAGGTAAACCACTATTATCCTTTTGGCGGATTGATGGGCGAAAGTACGGCGGGAGGCGTTCAGCCGTACAAATACAACGGCAAAGAACTTGACCGTATGCACGGGCTTGACCTTTTCGATTACGGAGCAAGGCATTATGACGCGGCCATCGGCAGGTGGATGACGGTGGATCCGTTGGCGGAAAAGTATTATGGGATGAGTCCGTATGTGTATGTGGGGAATAATCCAGT
>JAUNUM010000046.1:21660-22857 GCA_030538215.1 Bacteroidia bacterium | reverse complement strand
AAAAGAATTAATTTTGTATAAAACCTGTAACGGTTATTTAGGACTAGTCATTGTGAAAAATCTTATTTAATACCCAATTTGGTTTTAACAAATGGAGTTGCATCTTCTGCGTTAGTGGTGCTAACATAAACAAGATTTCCGGCAGCCAAGTCAAAAACATAGGTATATGCTTTTTCTTCACCTACTGCTTTAATGGCATTGGCAATTTTTTGTTGAACCGGCGCCAATAATTTTTGTCTTAATTCTTCTATTTCCTTTTGGCTATTTTGTAAAAACATTTGGTATCTTTCTTGTATCTGTGCCAACTGTTTTTCTTGATCGGCTTTCACTGCTTCAGATGCTGTGGTTGCTCCTTTTTGAAACTCTTCTGCTTTTTTGTTGAATTCATCAACGAGGGCTTGTCCATTTTTAGAAATTTCTTCTTGTTTGTTGTTTAACTGAGTTTCAATACCCGGAATTTCCGGCATAAGGCTAAAAATTTCGGAAGTGTTTATGTGTGCAAGTTTTGCATTTTGTGCAATAGCTGCGATAGGAGCAATCGCGAGCAGTAGAATGATTAATTTTTTTGTCATGATAAATCTTATTGAATATTATTAGTTTCTTTGTTTAGATCAAGTGACGATTAAATTCCGTCTTTTCAATTTCTGTTTTTTTTGAGTCGCAAAGATAATAAATATTTGGTTACTAATATCCTAATCGAGCTAAAACTTGATCGCTAATATCGATACTTGGCGATGCAAATATGATAGACGATGCTGATGCCCTGTCAATAACAACTTGATAGGAATTTGAAGCGGCAATATCTTTCACAGCATTGTAAATATCGTCTTGAAGAGGTTTCATAATCGCTTCGCGACGTTTGAATAACTCTCCTTGTTGTCCGAAATATTTGTTGCGTAATGTATTAATTTCATTTTCCTTGGCAACTATTTCGTTTTCGCGTTTTGTTTTTGCTTCACCTGCCAGAAAAACCAAGTCTGCCTGATATTTTTTATACATTGCTTCCACTTCTTGAGCAGCTTTATCTACTTCACTTTGCCATTGTTTCGATACATTTTCGAGTTGTTTATTACCGTTCTCATAAGCCGGAATTTTGCCTAAAATATATTCCATATCAATAAGCGCAAATTTTTGTGCATAAGTATTTCCAACTGCTAAGGCTAAGAATAAGCCTACAAAAAATAAAGTCTTTTTCAT
>JAUNUM010000046.1:0-21650 GCA_030538215.1 Bacteroidia bacterium | reverse complement strand
GGTTAGTTTTTTATTTGTTTATTATTGTTGCATGTTGAACCGACCGTTATGTCGGTTTTAATCATGCTAAGTTGTTTTTATTTGTTCTGTGAATGTAAAGACATTGAAAAAATGATTTCGTTTATATCGATAATGATAAACTTTGTTAAAACAATTGAAGCAAATCTTTCGATAGTTGTAAATTAGTTAGAATTCTTGTCCGATAATAAAATGGAATTGGCTTCCACTATTTGAACGACTTCCCCTGATAGGATCGAAACCATATGCCCAGTCAATTCCCATTAAGCCAATCATTGGTAGGAAGATGCGGGCTCCCACACCGGCAGAACGCTTCAAATCAAAAGGATTAAATTCTTTTATATTACCCCATGCATTTCCCGCTTCGAGGAATCCTACCACGTAAATGGTTGAGTTTGGTTCCAAAATTAAAGGATAACGAAGTTCTAAACCTAAGCGGGTGTATGCACGACCTTGCTGCATAATGGAGTTATTGTTGTAACCGCGTAGAGCAATATTTTCCGTTGCAAATGATGACGAGTAACCACTCATTCCGCTTCCTCCCACATCGAAAGTTTCGAACGGTGTTTGCTTGTAAGCGTTGTAGTGCCCAAGAATTCCAAATTCTGCCCGAGTAGCAATAACGGGTGTTCTTTTAACGGTAAGTGGAGTAAGCGGAGTATAGGTTCTTATTTTGAGTTTCCATTTATGAAATTCGTTCCACGTATATTTTGCAGGATCGGAATATGCCATTTTCGAATAATCGGTGTTATTAAGGAGCGAGAATGGAGGAGTTGCATTCACACTTAGCGTAAATTGAGAACCTGTACGTGTGTAGATGGGATTGTCGATAGAGTTTCGCTGCAATGTTAGATTCAGTGAAATACTGTTGCTCGATCCGGTTTGGAAAGGGAACTGTTGCCACGACCAGTTTTTAAGGTTATAGCGTTGGTATCCCAATTCGGCCATAATTTGAAACCAGTCGTCGGGCCACTCCAATCTTTTTCCGTAGCCAATGGAAGCACCAAGCATTTCGAATACTTGATTGGGGTCATAAGCATATTGAGACATATCCTGATAACCGTAGCCGCCATAGCCGCCATAACCACCGTATCCACCATATCCTCCACCATACATGCCTGGATAATAACCTCCACCGTACATGTTATACGGGTTCATTTGCGTATAATAATCTTGATTTAAACCTGTATATCTGGAGTAGTATGCGCTTAGTGAAAAATTGTTGGGGCGTTTACCGCCAAACCAAGGTTCAATAAATGAAAACTGATACGATTGATAATATTTTCCGTTGGTTTGTGCACTCAAAATAAGTGTTTGCCCTTCGCCTTGTGGAATAATTCCTTTGTAGTTTTCGCGATTGATTAAATTTTTCAACGAGAAGTTGTTAAGCTTCAAACTTAATTTACCCACCAATCCGGTAACTCCCCAGCCGGCAGAAAATTCAATCTGGTCGTTTCCTTTAGAAGTTAGTGGATAGGTAAGGTCAACCGTTCCGTCTTCGGGATTTGGATTTACGCCCGGCTGCAGGTTTTCCGGATCAAAATGGCCGGTTTGAGCAATTTCCCGAACTGAGCGAATAAGATCTTCTTTGCTGAAAACAGTTCCTGGTTTAGTGCGTAATTCGCGGCGAATAACATCTTCATATAAACGATCGTTACCTTGAATAATTACTTTTTTAACGGTGGCTTTTGGACCTTCGGTTACACGAAGCTCTAAATCTACTGAATCGCTCTCGATATTTATTTCAATTGGATCAATATTTGAGAACAAATAGCCGTTGTTTTGATACAGGTTGATGGCTGCATCATCGTCGGACGTTAATCTTTCTTGTAATTTCTTTTGGTTATATACGTCGCCCGATTTCATATTCAACATTCTATCTAAATCTGCAGAATTGTATTGGGTATTTCCTACCCAGTTGATAGAGCGAATATGATATTTTGGACCTTCATCTATCGCAATATCAATATTTACCGTTTTTTCATCATGCCGGTAAACTGAGTCTCGAATTATTTCTGCATCGCGATAACCAAGTTCGTGGTATTTATTGATAAGGTTTTTCTTGTCTTCTTTATAAAGGTCTTCAACGAATTTTTTTGAGCGGAAAAGGTGAAGAATATTTCCTTTTTCGTTGGTTTTCTTCATTGCCCATTTAAGCGTGCGATCCGAAATGGATTCATTACCCTTAATATTGATCTTGTTTACTTTTATTTTTTCTTTCTTATCAACCTCTATGTCAAGAACTACTTGGTTTTTTGCACTTGGATCGGGACGTTGCATAATGGAAACCACGGCATCTCCAAATCCTTTTTCATCGAAATATTTTTCTATTATAACTTTTGCCTGGTTTAATTGATTGGGGGTAATTTGAACTCCCTTTACCATGGAGACTTTCTTTTCTATATCGTCGCGTTCGCTTTTTTTCATTCCAATGTAGCGAATATCCGATACACGGGGTCTGTCGGTAAGATTTATTTCGACCCATGCACTATCGCCCACGGTTTTTGTGTGAAATATTTTAATATCGGAAAACAAGCCTTGTTTCCAAAAACGTTTGATAGCGTTGCTGAAATCTTCTCCGGGAATAGTTACTTCTTGTCCTTTTGCTAATCCCGAAAAGGTTACGAGAACAAAAGGCTGCTCTTCATACATTGTTCCTTCGATACCGGTAACGTCAATGCCGGCAATGATATATTTCTTGGGTGTTGCGGTATAATTCACAACGGGGACATCCGGCTTAGATGTTGTTTTGATGGTGTCGTTAGTTGTTAATTGTCCAAACGACATTACCTGCGAAAATATAGCAAATAGTATAACTAAATAGAATGTTTTCTTCAACATTGTAATCTTTTTTTCTTTCGCTGCAACTGATTATGTTTTCAGCTTTATGTATCGAAATTTATTGTTTTTCCTTTTCTAATTGTTCACTGATTTTACCGAAACGTCTTTCTCTTTTTTGAAAATCGAGAATGGCTGTATATAGACTCTCTGCATCAAAATCTGGCCAGAAAATATCGGTAAAATATAATTCGGAATATGCTGCTTGCCACAGCAAAAAGTTGCTGATGCGAGTATCGCCCCCGGTTCTGATGAGTAAATCGGGTTCGGGCATATCTTTTGTGGTCAGATATTTGCTAATGGTCTCTTCAGTAATTGAATTTTCATCCAAAACTCCATTTTTAACTTCTGCCGCTATGGTTTTTGCAGCATTGGTTAGTTCCCAGCGCGATGAATAACTCAATGCTAAAACTAAAGTGAGATTTGTTCCCAACGAAGTCTGTTCGACGCAGTTATACAACGCATTTCTGGTTTTTTCGGGTAATCGCTGAATATCTCCAATGCATTGCAAGCGAACTCCGTTCTTAATTAAATCGTCCGTTTCTTTTGCAATGAAGTAAACCATTAACTCCATCAGTGTATCTATCTCTTCTGTGGGTCTTAGCCAGTTTTCGGTGGAGAAAGCATACAAAGTAAGATATTTTACTTTCGCTTCAATGGCTGCTTCTACCACTTTTCGCACCGATACAGCGCCTTCTCTGTGTCCTTTGGCTCTATCTAAACCTTTGGATTTAGCCCATCTGCCGTTACCGTCCATAATGATGGCAACGTGCTGTGGAACCTTTTTTTTATTTATCTTGTCAAGTAATGACATATATCTTCGTTGAATAATTTAATGTAACAATTTACATTGAAGTGCTTGCGCAATAGATTTCGCACCTCTCTCCTCCGCCAAGGAGTCGGACACGATCGCCGCAGGCTTATCTAATTAAATTGTTGCAATAATTCTAATCATTTATCTATTATACTTCATATGTTAGTCACAACACGGATCATTTCTAAGCCCGAAATCCCAAGTTAAAGAGATCATTGTGAGTGAGTACCAATCTTGATTTTTTAAAAAACTACTTTTTATGCCGTAAGGAGCGTTTAAGCTCCAGTCGGCGTTTTTCTCCGTTACATCGAAATCGTCTCCAAATAGTTTTCGCATAGAGAATTCGAATCCAATGTTCAGCCGTTCTCTTATTTTGTATTTAAAACCGACTCCTATCGGTATATTTGCATTGAAAAATAATTTATTGCCTGTGGCAAAAGTTGCTCCCACACCCGTGAAAATATACGGTGTGTACGGCTTTGTATTTCTGTAAGAAAACTTATCGCTAAAAGGCAAAAAGTTGAACTCAATTTGTCCGCCTAAATCGATAAACATTCTTTTAAACGAAGCTTGTTGCCCCAATGGAAAAACATTTTGTGCATCTGCCGTATTTCCTGATATGGTGCCTGCAAGTAAACTTGCTTTGGTTGCCCAGTGGAAATTAATGTTGTATCGGTACAAAGCACCCCCGCTAATTCCCGGATGAAGATAGAACTTTGTTTTATTGGCATCGCCCAAATAGAAAGATGTTCCCAAAGCTCCACCCACCTCATATTTATACTCTTGCGCCCCGGCATTGTTCACGAAAAACAATGTAGCGATTAAAAGTAGAAAAGAGACAAATTTACTTTTTTTCATTGCTGAACTTATTGGTTTGTCTTCTTTTAACGAAAAAAATGCTCGTAAAGTATCGAACTTCTTTATTTTGCTAATTTATTAAGTCTTCCACGCCAAGCATCCACAATTTGTATTTGTGTGCCGGATTCTCCGCCGAAAATCCAGATAAAATTATTGGAATCAGTAATTATTGATGCATGTATTCTACCTTCAAAATTATTGGGGAGAGTTTGATTCGTACCTCCCGATATCCAGTTTAATCCATAATTCTCTGAATAATATAATTTGTTTTTACCTGCTTCGTAAGTCATTAAATACGGTTTTTGATCATATATAAATAACTGACTCTGTTGCAGAGAAATATTCGATGGGATTTTTAGTTCAACTATCTCTCCGTTTTGCTCTTTTAATATCCAAAGTTTATCATTTAGAATCCCCTTATTATCTTTTCCGCCGGAAATAATTATCTGTTTTGCTCCGAATACCGTTGCATTTTCCCAATTTACGGCCGAAAAATCGGTAACGGGTAATCCATCGGGTATATTACCTTTTACGACGAATGTGATAAAATCTTTTGTGAGTGCAAATTTAAGAGTGCCGGCATCGTTTACAACGGTAAGTATCGCAAATTCTCCCGATGTAGAAGGCAATTTTCCGTATATTGCCGTAATCGGATAACCGGAAGTTACTTTGCTCCAAATCAATCCATCGGTTGATGTGTAAACGCTATTGTCAGTGTTTTGAGCGTAAATTGTTGATGCAGCGCCGTTAGTCACTGCCGAAACGGTGTTTATCATTATTGTGGCAGGCAGTCCCGAAACAGTTGCCGGTGCCCAACTTTTCCCATCGGAAGTGGAGGAAGTGGATGCCTTAATTGTTGTCCCCGATTTATAGTAAGTAACAAACTTTCCATCATGAAGAATGGTTTTTTGTTTGTCAACCGGTGCAATTAATTGGTTTTGGGCTATTAAGCTCCAGTTTAGAATATAAGGATTCTGTTGATGAATATTTGCATTAAACTCATATAATCTCACTGTTTTACCGTCTTGCGCGGTAGTTTCAATTGATTTCAGCCTTTTGAATGAGATAGAGTCTTTTCCGTTCCAGTTATATACACTGTCTTTATCGCGTAGCGTAATAACAATTCTGGAAATTGGGTAGTTGCCCACTCCTCTTATCTGCAGCTTAATGCTATCTACATGAAAAAGATAAGGCAAAGAATCTTGATTGAAAATCTTTTTGTTGATCTGATCTATCGAGAATCGCGTTCCCGAAAGCGCTCTGGTTGTGTCTTTTGACGATGTCATGCTAAACGAATAAATCTGAGCATCGTGTGAGCGTTCGCTAATTTCGTTCTGACCGGATTTCAGACAAGAAGATAATATTAAGGTCCACAATAGTATAGAGACCGTTTGATAAGAGTATTTTAATATCATTTGTTTCAAAAAAAATATTGTACAATACGTATAAGTTCTGCAAAAGTAGAAAGATTTTTCTCTTAAACCATAGCAAAGTAAATATTTAAAGAAAATTTTGAGTTATTTTGTTCTTTAAATGATGTTGAGCCGAATCTAAATACTTTTTAATAATTGCATTATCCATAGAGATTTCAGGAGCTTTCACACCTGAAATTAGTTTCTTATCAGAAATTTCAACATACGCTTCATCCCAAAGATTCTTTTCGATAAAAGATGACAACAAGCGTGCGCCGCCTTCAACTAAAACAGAGTATATTCTCTCTTGATACAAATGCTGCAAAATCTGCTTGTTGACATTTTCTTCAAAGTTGATGTTGAGAGATTTGATGTTACTCTTTTTGAGTGGATAATCTTGTTGGGTGAAAACTATGGTTGCGGCTTCATCATTAAAAATGGATGAATCTGCCGGAATTTTTACATTTTTGTCTATAACAATTCGTGTGGGATTATTGCCGAACCACTTTCTGGCAGTTAGCTTCGGATTGTCTAACAGCGCTGTGTTAGTTCCTACCATTATTCCCTGCACTTGTGTGCGAAATTTGTGAACAATGCTGTGAGTCAGCTTGTTCGATATTTGAGCAGGCGATTTTTTTTCAACAGATAATCGTTTGTGATCGATAAATCCATCGGTGGTTTGTGCCCACTTCAGGATGATGTAAGGACGGCTGTACAGCTGATTTACGAAAAAAACTCGATTCAACTCTTCGGCTTCTTTTTGAAGAGTGCCAATAGTTACGTTAATCCCTGCACTTTGCAACATGGCAACACCTTTTCCCGACACTTTTGGGTTTGGATCGGAAACGGCAATTATCACTTTCGGAATTTTCTTTTCTATTATCAGTTCTGCGCAAGGCGGAGTTTTTCCGTGATGTGCACAGGGTTCGAGCGAGACATACATGGTGGATGACGAAAGCAACGATGGATTTTTTACAGAACGAATAGCATTCACTTCAGCATGCGCTTCGCCAAATTGTCTGTGATAGCCTTCGCCGATAATTTGTCCGTTATGCACAATTACCGCGCCCACCATAGGATTTGGCTTGGCGAAGCCTTCACCTTTTTTGGCAAGTTGCAGACAGCGGTGCATAAATTTTTGGTCTAACGTCATTTTTTTTATCTTTGTTTCAAAATATCAGTATTGATGCAAAATCCGAAAGAATACATCAAAAACGAGCTAAAAGAGTTTTACTCCGAAGGCGAAATCAACAGTTTAGTTCGATTGACTCTTGAAAAAGGAATCGGAATGTCTTTTGCCGATATTTTGGCGTGCAAATTTAACAATTTATCTGATGCACAGGTGCTGCAAATAGAGGAAATTGTCAGTAAATTAAAGAATTTTGAGCCTATTCAGTATATTTTGGGTAAAACCGAGTTTTTTGGACTGACTTTTCATGTGAGCAATTCTGTTTTAATTCCGCGTCCCGAAACCGAAGAGCTGGTACAGTGGATATTGGATTTGGCGAAAAATGGCACTGTAGAAGTTTTGGATATCGGAACCGGAAGTGGCTGTATCGCCGTGGTGTTAGCCAAAAAGCTATTTTCAAGCAAAGTCTATGCATGGGATATTTCGGAAGATGCGCTGGCAATTGCCCAGAAAAATGCGGAGATCAACAATGCGGATGTTATTTTTTTTAAAAAAAATATATTGCAGGAATCATTTTCGGACAAAAAGTTCGATATTATCGTTAGCAATCCTCCGTATGTAACCGAGTCAGAAAAAAGCGAAATGGAAAAAAATGTACTAAATTTTGAACCACACTTAGCTCTCTTTGTGCCCGATGACAACTCATTGCTTTTCTACGAAAAAATAGCGGATTTTGCATGGTCAAGCTTAAATAGGGGTGGGAAATTGTTTTTTGAAATTAATCGGGAAAAAGGAGATGGGGTAGAACGTCTGCTTCAAAAAAAAGGATTTGTAAATATTGAACGAAAAAAAGATATTTCGGGCAACGAACGAATGATAAAAGCTGAAATAGCGCATTGAGGTTTTAATTAGTGGTTTATGGAACAACAAGCAAAGAAACCAATTTCTGAAAAAATAGCTTACCAGCGAATGGCGAGAGTTTGCTCCATGAAAGAGTGCTGTTCGTTCGATATTAGACAAAAGCTACAGCGAATGCAGCTTGAAGATGAGGTGATTAACCGCATTGTGTTGCTTTTGCTGAAGCAAAAATATATCGATGATACTCGATTTTCTCGTAGTTTCATCAACGACAAACTTCGTTTCAGCAAATGGGGAAAAACAAAAATAGAATTTGCCTTGCGGCAGAAACAAGTTCCGCAGGAAGTGATTGATGAAGCATTTGAGGAGTTTTCGGATGAGTTGCTCACTCAATCGTTAAAACCTTTATTGGAGAAGAAGTTGAAATCGGTAAAAGGGAAAACCGAATACGAAAAACGGACGAAAGTTATTCGTTTCGGACTGAGTCGTGGATTTGCCATGCACGATATTCTAAAATGTTTGGGTAAAACGGTGGAGGACTATTAAATGAGCTTGAAAATAATTTTGAACGAATTATCGAATCTGTTTTTTCCGAATTGTTGTCCGGCTTGCGACAATAAACTTTTGCCATCCGAAGAAGGGGTTTGTTTACAATGCTTGCATAAACTTCCCAAAACCAATAATTACAAAGATCCCGATAATCCTGCCGAAACTCTTTTGGCTGGCAGATTTCCATTCGAACGAGTAGCTACGTTTTGTGTTTATTCAAAACAAGGAGTTTTGCAGCCGCTCATTCATCAGCTCAAATATAATAATAAAAAAGAAATCGGAGTTTTATTGGGAAAGTTGTTTGGTAAGGATTTGTCAAACAGTGAATTCGTCAACTCTATCGATTTTATCGTTCCTGTTCCGTTACATCCCAAAAAGTTGAGGGAAAGAGGTTATAATCAAGCTGCAATGATTGCTCAAGGATTATCGCAAGCTACTTCCATTCCGATTTCTACCGAAAATCTGATACGCGTAATTCACAATCCCACGCAAACCAAACGAACTAAAACACAACGCTGGGAAAATGTGAAAGATATTTTTGACTTGCGCCATCCACAGTTATTTACCAATAAGCATGTGTTGTTGGTTGATGACATAATTACCACCGGATCAACACTGGAAGCATGTGCTCACGCACTACTCAAAAATCCGAATGTGAGAATAAGCGTGGCAACGCTGGGAGAAGTTTTTTGAAAAATGGGTAAAAATGTGCTATTCGTTGGTGAGTGAGCAACGGTACCCGTTTTTACTTTTCCCACCCAATCTTACCCGACTTTCCTTTAAAAACACTACTTTTGCATTTCGTTAAAGATATCAAATAAAAAGTTGAAATATGACCACCGTAGAAAAATTAACAGCCGAAAGGCTTCTGAAAATAAAAGCTGTAAAGTTGCAGCCATCCAATCCGTTTACTTGGGCATCGGGCTGGCAATCGCCTATTTATTGCGATAATCGTAAGCTTATGTCGTATCCCGAAACACGAAATTTCATAAAAGTGGAATTTGCCCGTGTTATTCTCGAGAAATATCCGCAAGTAGAAGCCATCGCGGGTGTTGCCACCGGAGCAATTGCGCCCGGAGCACTTGTGGCAGACGTGCTTGGACTGCCATTTGTTTACGTTCGTTCGGCACCAAAAGGTCATGGATTGGAAAATCTTATCGAAGGCGATTTGAAACCCAAACAAAAAGTTGTGGTAGTAGAAGATCTTGTTTCCACCGGAGGAAGCAGCTTGAAAGCCGTAGAGGCTATCCGTAATGGAGGATCGGATGTTATTGGAATGGTGGCTATTTTTACTTATGATTTTCCAAAAGCAAAAACAGCCATGAAAGAATCGCGAGTTGAACTGACCACCTTAACCACTTACGATGCTATTTTGGATGAAGCGCTTCGGATTGACTACATCGCAGAGTCGGAACTGAAAACGTTGCAAGATTGGCGTAAAAATCCTGAAGGATGGGGAGAAATCATAAAAAAATAGAATAAATGACCGAATTTACCAGCGATATTAAAACCATTTCGCACAACGATGCAGATATTTTTCGCGTACTTTCCGACTTAAGCAAGCTCGAATTGGTGAAAGATCGTATTCCAAAAGATAAAATAAAGGATTTCAAATTCGATAACGATTCTTGCTCGTTTCGGGTAGATCCTGTTGGAGAAGTTCGGTTTAAAGTAGTTGAGCGTGAACCCAGCAAATTGGTTAAATTTAAATCCGAAAACCTGCCTTTCGATGTTTTTTTATGGATTCAACTTGTGCACAAAGCCGATAAAGATACCAAGATGAAAATGACACTTCGCGCCGATCTCAATCCTCTCATTAAGGGAATGGTGGCAAAACCACTAAAAGAAGGATTAGAAAAGATTTCGGATGTAATTGCGGCGTTGCCGTACGATAAGATAGAGTGATTTTATAAAAAGAAAATACTTGCTCCCGTAATACTTATCACTGCTCCGATAACTTGCTGGGCAGTGATTTTTTCTTTAAACATTACTGCCGTAGGCACAATGATGAAAATGGGCACGAGCGCCATAAGCGTGGCTGCAACTCCGGTATCGGTGTGTTGAATGGCATATAGCGAAAGTGATACGCCTATAAATGGTCCAAAAATAGCACCTATAGAAATCGGTGTCATCCCTTTTTTATCTTTTACGGCAGCAAACACACGTTTCCAACGCCCCAAAAACGTAATTAATACAGCAAAGGAAATAAATCCTAAAATAGCTCGAATTTGTGTGGCGGACACAGCATCGTAATTGCCCATTCCCTTTTTGCTTAATATCAATCCAACAGCTTGTCCTAGTGCACCACCCAGAGCAAATAAAAATCCTTTGAGCGGAACATTCAATCTCAATTTCTTGCCTGAAACCGCAATCATGATTCCCGAAATACTCACTATTATTCCCAAAATACTTTTCCACGAAAGAATTTCACTCAGAAAAAACCATCCAATAATGGCAGTTATCATCGGTGCCAAACTCATCACAAGTTGTGATGTGCGCGAACCGATTATGAGATAGGATTTAAACAAAAGCAAATCGCCCAAGAAGAAACCCACAATCCCTGAAATTCCTAACCAGAACCAGTTATGTGTAGTGGCATCCATCGGAAAAAACATACCACGGGTAACAAGCGTGGTCAAACCCAGAAAGATAATCCCTAAGAAAATACGAATGATATTTACCGCAAGTGAACCGACTCGTCGGCCCGCTTTTTCAAAAAATATAGCACTTAGCATCCAGCAAACCGCTGTGAGCAACGAAGCTATTTCACCAATATGAGATTGAAAAGGCATGGATTTTCCTGTATGGTTTTTGCTTTAAATAAAAATTACGTAAAGGTAGAAATAATTTGAATTGGTGATAACCAATCGTGAACCTAAAATGTTGAAGCGATGGATTATGTTGAACTCTCTTACTGTTCAAGTCTTACAACTAAAGTGAAGTTTTTATTTCTTTTGTCTTCGCAATGTGGCGAGATATCCGACTTCATCCGATCTTTTTGATTTATTTTTAACCTGTAGCTCCGCAATAGCTTCATTGATGAGTTCCATCTGCATACGTGTGTCTTCGTTAATATCGTTTTGGTCGGCAAACATTTCTTCGATCTGCTCTTTTAGCACTTTAAATTCATGTTGAAGCGTTTTTATTTCCGTTTTAGGTGAATTCAGTAATAAGTTTCGAGTTACCACAAATACCCGCATAATTGTACGATTGACTTCAATGGCGATATCAGAGTTAAGCACACTGGATAGCATGGCAACACCTAGATTCTGTGAAGGCAAAAGGCGCATATTTAATACCTCCGGGAGGCAAGATGCCATTTTGGCATCTTATACTGTTTTCTAATGACTTAATCTCGTTTTGATTGAGAGTAAACATAAAATCATCTCCTTCAAATCGTTTAATATTACGTCTGACCGAACGTTTTAACTGCCCTGTCTCCATTCCATACATCTCCGCCAAATCGAAATCGAGCATCACTTTCATGCCTCTAATTTCGTAAATCTTGTTTTCGATAAGTTGCAATGTGTCTTCCTTTTTCATCTTCAAGCGTGTTTTTTACAAATATACATGATTACTTTTGATTTATAAATACAGAATATCGACAGAGAGATTCCGATAGAAATGCTTTACAACTCTGTTTGCTATATTGCCTAAAAAATTGTTTCTTTGTTATCGGAAAGGGATAGGAAGAAATAAATTTAATATAAAATACGCTTTTATGAGAATAACTTTAATTTTAACAACTGTGCTTTTTCTAATGGCAACTCCGATTGCTGAAGCACAAACTCGTACACAAACAACATTGAAAAAAGGCTGGAAGTTTACCCGCGAAGATAACGCGGATCAGTCCGGTATAAATTTTAACGATATGGCGTGGCAGTCAGTTACGGTGCCACACGATTGGGCGATTTACGGCCCATTTGACAAATCGAACGATATCCATCGCATGGCCATCGTTCAGGACGGGCAAACAAAAGCCATTGAGCATTATGGCCGCACAGGCGGACTACCGTTTACGGGGGTGGGATGGTACAGAAACAGCTTCTCTATTCCCGATTTCTCGGATAATAAACGGGTGAAAATCCAGTTTGACGGCGCCATGAGCAACGCCCGTGTGTATGTGAACGGGAAAGAGGCTGGATTTTGGCCAAACGGTTACAATACGTTTTATTTTGATATAACCGAACTCATAAATAAAGACGGGAAAAATAACGTGTTGGCGGTTCGACTCGAAAATTTTGAAGAACAATCGCGCTGGTATCCCGGAGCAGGATTATATAGAAATGTGCATATTATTACCACCAACAAAACGCATATCCCCGTTTGGGGAACTTACGTAACTACCCCTGTTGTGGAAGAAAATTTTGCCCGTGTAAATGTGAAAACCAAAATTGCAATGCCAACGGCTTCGAATTATAAATTGGTGACGGAAATAAAAGATGCTTCGCGCAACACAATAACCCGACAGGAAACGACCTTAACCTCATTCAGCCGTAACGAGTTTACACAGGAGTTTGTAATTGAAAATCCCAAACGATGGGATATAAAACAACCCAATCTGTACACTTCTGTGTCGAAATTATACGAAAATAACCGCCTTATTGACGAATATTCCACCACTTTCGGTATCCGCACCATCGAAATAAAACCCAACGACGGATTTTACCTGAACGGCAAGAAAATAAAATTTCAGGGTGTGTGTATGCATCATGATTTGGGCCCGCTGGGTGGCGCCGTTAACGAAGCTGCCATTCGCCGCCAGATCAGAATTATGCAGGATATGGGAGCTAATGCCATCCGCACGTCGCACAATATGCCGGCGCCCGAATATGTGAAAATTGCCGATGAAATGGGTATGATGCTCATGGTTGAAACATTTGACGAATGGGCTATTCCCAAGGTGAAAAACGGCTATAACCGATATTTCAAAGAATGGGCGGAAAAAGATATTGTAAACGTACTGCATCATTACCGCAACAATCCGAGTGTTGTTATGTGGTGCATCGGTAACGAAGTGGAAGAGCAAAGCGTGAAAGAAGGCGCCAAAGTTGCCCGTTTTTTGCAAGATATTTGCCACCGGGAAGATCCCACGCGTCCGGTAACCAACGGGATGGACCGTCCCGATGATGTTTTTTCAAACAATATGGGTGCAATTATAGCGGTTCCGGGTTTCAATTATCGTCCGTTCCGTTATCAGGAAGCGTATGAGCGTTTGCCGCAACAAATTATTCTGGGAAGCGAAACCGCATCCACATTGAGTTCACGCGGTGTCTATAAATTTCCGGTGGTAAGACGTTCAATGGCAATTTACGACGACCATCAGGCATCGTCTTACGATCTGGAACACGCCGGTTGGAGTAATCTTCCCGAAGATGATTTCATTCAACACGAAGATTTACCCTACGCTATCGGCGAATTTATCTGGACGGGAATCGATTACTTGGGCGAACCTACGCCCTATTACAGCGCATGGCCCAGCCACAGCTCGTTGTTTGGCGCGGTTGATTTGGCGGGAATTCCCAAAGATCGTTTCTACCTGTATCGCAGTCATTGGAATAAAGACGAAGAGACATTACACATCCTTCCACACTGGAACTGGAGCGGTCGGGAAGGTGAAGTAACGCCGGTGTTTGTGTACACCAATTATCCGTCGGCAGAACTGTTTATCAACGGAAAAAGTCAGGGAAAACGTACAAAAGATTTATCAATTCCTCTAGATGGCAGTTATACGAAAGAAGCACAGGAAAGTTTTGAACGTCAAAAACGTTATCGCTTAATGTGGATGGGCACCAAATATGAACCTGGAACCGTGAAGGTGGTTGCTTACGACAATAACGGAAAAGCCGTTGCCGAAAAAGAAATACGCACCGCCGGAAAACCGCATCGTATTGTGTTGGAACCCGATCGCAAAACAATTGATGCCGATGGCAAAGATATTTCGTTCGTGAACGTTCGCATTGTTGATAAAGACGGAAATTTCTGCCCAACCGACGATCGCGAAATATCGTTTACCGTGAAAGGTGCCGGAACTTTCAAGGCCGTAGCCAATGGAAATCCCGCAAGTTTGGAATCGTTCCAGCTTCCGAAAATGAAACTTTTTAGCGGACAACTTACCGTATTGGTACAAGCTGGAGAAAAACCAGGAGCCGTTGTGTTGGAAGCGAAAGCAAAGGGGGTGCAGAGCGAAAGGATAGAGATTCAGGTAAAATAAATTGTTAAAATATATTTTTAGTCAATCGGACAAATAATCTTTAAATTATTTGTCCGATTCTGTTTGTTTAGCGATAAATATTTATGGGTTTACAATCTTTTTTGTGATGAAAGAGAGAGTAAATTATCAGGGAACGGAGTATTCAAAACTCTTAAATCAGCCATCTTTTGTCATTTCATTTATACTTGTTTTTGAAAAATTAACAAAGTGCGACTGTAATGCTTTTAATATTCATGTTAATGAATCAATTGATAATTGTTGTTTTGTTGTATGAATTAATTAATTTACTTTTGCGAAATGAATCTGATTTCTCATATTGATTTTGAGTGTTTTAGAAATGGAGATCAAAAGATTTTCGAGCAAATATTCCATCGATATTATAAAACACTACTTTCTTTTGCCATTCGTCATGATATAGGTGAGATGGATGCTGAAGATATTGTTATTGATGTATTTCATCGTATATGGACCATGCGTCGCGATATTAAGTCGTCCGCAGCACTACATTCTCTTTTATATATGTCTGTTAGAAATCAAACCCTAAACTTTCTTAGAAACACAAATAATCGAATGCGTATTCTTGAGCAGCAGGAGATTGAGCAGGTGTATGATTTGCAAAATCTTATTATAGAAGAGGAGATGTCGCGTATTTTAGATGATGCTATTAGTAAGCTATCACCAGGTAATCAATTTGTTATTCGTGCTTCTCTTGAAGGTAAAACACTCGCGCAGATTGCCGAGGAAATGAACATTTCCATCAATACGGTTAAGACTCATCGTTTGCGTGCCATAACCGCTCTACGAAAATCACTGAAACACTATCCTTACTTACTCATCTTATTTTATCACATTTTGAAGTAATTTATAACAATTTCATCTCTGCTGTCACCTTAAATCCAATATTGCGTGTTCATATTATATATAGCATAGGTGAAATGTATAAAATCAAAGATTCTCAATATATTGCTTGTTTAATTTATAGACAACAAACTGGTCGTCTCAATGAAAAAGAGACGGAAGAACTCAATAATTGGTTGACAGAAAGCGACACTCATCAGGCGCTTTATGAGCATCTTTTATTAAAAGAATATGCAGAGGACATCCAGCGTTATAATACTATAGATACGAATGCTGTTTGGGAAAAGTATACTAATAAGTATCTTCAAACACATAAATATAGAAAAGTAATTGTGTGGTGGTCTGTGGTAGCAGCTTGTTTTGTAGGTCTGATCATGTTTTTTGTTATATCTCCTGAAAAGCGTAAAAATGGAGATAGTGTGTCTTTTGTTTCAACTATTGAACCGGGTAAATCAAAAGCATTGTTGATTCTTGATAATGGTAAGTCTATAGATTTAGGAGCTACAGGCAATAACTTCATACATGTATCAAAAACCGCCAATGCAGCCAATACCGGAAACCAAATTAGCTATACCGGAAACCAAAACACTTCATCTTTGAACGAAAAAAAAGACGTATTCAATGAAATTATTATTCCACGTGGTGGCGAATACAAAATTATCCTAGCTGATGGTACGCAAGTGTGGCTTAATTCTCAAACCAAATTGAAGTATCCAATATCATTTACCGAAGATGTACGTAATGTTTATCTAGAAGGTGAAGCTTATTTTGATGTAGCTCCAAATGTTGATAAACCTTTCTTTGTATATCTGAATAACAAAATGAAAGTTCAGGCATTAGGAACATCGTTTAATATTCGTGCTTACCCTGATGAAAATAGAATAGAAGCCGTGCTTGAAGAAGGACGTATAAGTATAGAAAATAACGACAGAAAGAACCAATTACAACCTAATCATCTTTTTGCATACGATAAGGTTAACAATACCGAAACGATAACTTGGGTAGATACTGAGTTATATACCGCATGGCGAAAGGGACGTTATATCTTCTATAATGAATCTATCGAGCAAATTTTAATCGGGTTGTCGCGCTGGTATAATATTGAAGTTGAATATGAATCACAAGATATTAAACACCTCCGATTTAGCGGAGATATACGTAAATATGAAAGCATAAATCCATTACTGGAAGCATTTGAAACATCTGGGGGAGTGAAATTTGAAATACATGGTAATTATATAGTAGTTAAATGATTAAAAATGTAAATAGGAAGTTGTATAATCTCTCTAAAAACAAAAAAGTATGAAAAAAATCCTTTTAAAAATGTTAGTCGTAGTTCTTTTAATGTTTGTTGGATTGCTCACTGCGCTCGGTTCACAAGCGCAAGCTTTAAATAACAAAGTGAGCCTATCTTTCAGAAATGCTGAGATTAAAACCATCCTGAATGGCATAAAAGATCAAACCGGCTATGACTTTGTGTACAATACTAACGAAATAGACAGCCAACAACGTGTCAATGTGGATGTGAAAAACACTGATTTGGAAACTGCTCTCCAAAAATGCTTTCACCCTCTGGGGATAAACTTCACGATAAAAGATAAAATTATTGTTCTTCAACGTTCCTCTCCACAATCGCCACTCACAGGAACGAAACAGAGAAAAATTATTAAAGGACAAGTGCGCGATTCATTTGGCGATACCCTTCCTGGAGTTTCGGTACAAATAAAAGGAACAACGCAAGGAATAGCTACAGATGCAGACGGAAAATTTACGATTTCTGTTCCTGAAGGAGAGAATCCCATTCTTGTGTTTTCTTATATTGGTATGAAGACACAAACTGTATCCGTGATCGATGATAAAGAGTTGAAAATCGTAATGGAAGAAAGCGCTGAGATGCTTTCGGAAGTTGTGGCAACCGGTATGCAGGTTATAAACAGGGAACAAATGACTGGAAGTGCATCCGTAATTACAGCAAAAGAACTTGCCAATCAGGGTATAACCTCTGTCGACCGTATTTTAGGAGGAATGATTCCTGGACTAAATGCTACCACACTTTCCGGAGCTCCTGGCGTGAGAGCACAAATAACCATTCGTGGCGAAAATAGCCTCAACGGAAATACCGAACCGTTATGGATTGTTGACGGACTACCACTGCTTACAGGCGTTCCACGAAACAATAGCGGAAATTATGCAGCCACCATTATGCAAGATGGGGTGGGAAATATTATGCCCGAAGATATCGAGTCTATTTCTATCTTGAAAGATGCATCGGCGGCTGCCATTTACGGTGCACGTGCAGCAAACGGAGTGATTGTGATAACAACCAAAAAAGGATTCCGATCGAAAACACAAGTAGCCTATACCGGTAATTTCAACGTAGGATTGTCTCCGAACGTAAACTTAGATATGATGAATTCGAGTGAAAAACTACAATACGAAAAATCCATCATCGATCATTTTGGACTCAATTATGCATGGGTAACGGGTAGAGGCTCGCTTATTCAAAAACAAATGCAAGGATTTTTGACTAAAGAGGAATACAACAATGAAATGAAACGCTTGGCTAGTATCAATACCAATTGGTTTAAAGAAATATTCAGACCCTCTTTTTCTCAATCGCATAACATCAGTTTGCGCGGAGGATCTGAAGAACTGAACTACTACACCTCCATCACGTACAAAAATGAGAACGGAATTTTGATGGAGAACACCAATCAAAACGCTGGAGTACTGATGAAGATCGACTATCGGCCCACTTCTAAGCTTATCTTCAACTTGGGGCTGACGGGAAATATCCTTAAAAATGCGGACCATGCCTCGGCTATCGACCCATTTAAGTATGCTGTCTTTGCCAATCCCTATGAACGATCTTTCAACGAAGATGGTTCTTATGCAGCCGATCTTAGCTATCTAAACAATAATTACACGAGTAGCACTCCATCTGGATACGTGTATGATCGCTTGAACATTATTCGAGAACTACGCGAAAATAGACAAACTCGATCGGGATTGGATGGAAGTATATCGCTGGATATAAAATACGAACCCATAGTGGGACTTATTTTTTCGGCAAATATGCGCCGAAGCGTGGCATACAATCAAAGTTTGCGTGAAGTAAACGGTGGCACCTATAGTTCATATATTACCGAGTCGTTGGCTAATAAAGCATTCAACAATCCGCCAATACTCCCCGTACAATATGATAATGGAGAACTGGGTGAAGCCGGTGGAAAGTCCAACAGTTGGGTAGTCCGTCCGCAAATAGACTATTCGTTTGCACTGAAAAAAGACCATCTCTTTTCGGTGTTGGCTTCAATGGAAATAAGTTCGCGTAAATTCAATAATTTTGGGTACACTTCGCCCATCTACTTCGCCGACTATCGCATCACAGGTTTGCCTACATTCCCCGATACCGAACTCACGTATGATAAACTACGAACTATTCTTGCCAACGCATATACTACCAGCGATGGACAAGACCGCTCCCTCTCGTATATCGGTTCGTTTCGCTACAGCTTCAAAGACCGCTATGTAGCCAATATCAACCTTCGTGCTGATGGAGCCGATGTGATCGGAAACAAAAACCAATTCACCCCGCTCGGCTCTGTGGGATTGCGTTACAATGTACACAACGAGAAGTTCTTTAAAAACGATATCGTGAGTGAATTGGCCATCCGTGCATCGTATGGATACACTGGTTCCATCAATCGAAGTGCCTATCCGTTTTCGGTGATGGAGATTGGGAACCTGATGTATCAGGGCAACCGCTTCCTCATCGAATATCAATATCCCAACCCCACAGTAAAATGGGAGCGGAAAACCGACCGCAACCTCGGATTGGATATCTCTTTCTTGAAAAATCGCATCAATTTTGTGGTCGACTATTACAGCAACCGCACCGATGACGTCCTCACGAACCTTGCCATCCCTGTCTCTACCGGACGTGAGGAGGTATACGCCAATGGAGGGGTTGTTTCCAACAAAGGACTGGAGTTGATGCTCAATGTAAAATGGATAGACACTCGTAACATTACATTTAGTACGCGCGTCAATATTGCTTCCAATAGCAACAAGATTCTTCGTTCGCGACATGATTTTGACTCATACAAACAACTGATTCACTCTGATGTCATCTCTGGAGGAGTCTACGACATTGTGGGGCAAGAAACCAAAGGAATTTACGGTTGGAAAGATGCCGGTGTGGATCCGCAAACCGGAAACCCGATGTACTACCTCACCGAAGAGGGTAAGGCAGCCTACAGAGAATTCCTAAAAGGATACGATAACCTATCGGATAGTAAAAAGGAACACTACGCCTCTATCTTACCATCGCTCACCGATGTACCCGATGCTGTGATGTATGACTACCCCGATATGAAAGATACGTGGCAAATGCCTTCGATGCAATACTTGGGCCGACTCAATCCAAAATACACGGGAGGCTTCAACACCTACTTCAAGTATAAAAACATTGAGTTCACTACCGACTGGATGTTCAAAGCCGGACACATGGTGCCCACGTTTAACGACTATCAGAATGCACCGCGCAACCTTGCTGCTACAATGCCTGAGTTTAGAGAAGTAGGCTACACCGGCAATTTGGCCGTGTCGGGCACCAACCGCCAGCGAAAATACCTCGCTTATTGGCAAATGGCGGGCGACAAAACCAACGTGTCGCGCTTCATCACCGACGATCGAGACCTTTGGGCTTCGATGATGACCGACAAAAAGTATGAAAAGGGAGACTTCCTGCGGATGACCAACCTCTCGGTAAGCTACCGCGTCAACCCCAAACTCATCGAGCGCTATCATTTGCGCAACCTGAGCGTGGCTCTCAACGTGAGCAACCTGCTTACGTTTACCCACTACAAAGGCATCGACGTCACCACCGGAAACGCTTTTGCCTATCCCACGCCCCGCGAGTTTAACATCAAACTTCAAGTAGGATTTTAAAACAACATCTCAAACAAAGAAAAAATATGAAAAAAATACATACATTATATATAGTAGCTCTGCTCATGCTGGTGTCGTCGTGTAGCGACTTCCTCAACATGACGCCGCGCGACAAGAAAGTGATGAAAACCGTGGAAGACTACCGCGACATGCTGGCAAGCTATATGTACTTGCTCAAAACTCCCAATCGGGCACAGTTTGGTAAAGTGATGGGAGTGGACGCGTGGGCTTTCCCCAAGTTTGATACCTCGCCCAATATTGCCTTCTACACCGAAGAGGGAAAATGGAAGCAAGGCTATTATTTCGACAGAAAGGCCAATAAGTTCACCCCCGACGGAGTGCGACGCCTGACGTGGATGCAGGAAAACAGCGATGTGTGGAATCGATATTACGAATTCTTGGGCCCCATCAATATTCTCATCAAAGATATTGAAAGCGCCGAAGGCACCGACGAAAACCTTCGCAACTATGTAAAAGGGGAAGCCCTCGTGTGGAGAGCCTTCTCCTACTACAAACTCTTGCAATACTACGCACCTTACAAAGAGAACAAGTATGGCATCCCGATGTATCTGGACCCGTCGGAAGACATCGGAAACGCCATGCCCAAGCGATTACCGCAAACCGAAGTCTTCGCCAACATCTTGAAGGATTGCAACACCGTGCTGACCCTGCTCGAAAAAACGCCCACTACCGAGTGGAGCCTTGCCTACCGCACCGATTTTGTGCACGCAATGATGGCAAGCATCTACACGTGGAAAGCCATGTCGGGCGCAGCTGAAGACTCCGATTGGAAAATGGCCGATGAGCATGCCACAAAAGGCATTCAAAACCGAAAGCTCACCCAATCGGTGGACGAGCTCAAGCGGATGTTCGATTGCAGTCCGGAATTTCTGAAGCTCCCCTTTGATAGCCCTGAGTTCTTCTTCCGCATTATGAGCGGATCCGAGGGATATGTGTGCACCTTTGCCGACTCGTATTTGGGAGCACCCAATGGCATGTCGGCAGGAGAAGCCGCACCCCAATACATCGCACTCTATACCGACACCGATAAACGAAAAGGTTTTTACTTTGACGAGTCGGGCAAGCAAAACCGAAAGTATAGTTAAATCAAAATAATGCGTCATAAATCGGAGCAAATAAAAAGTTCTT
>JAUNUM010000159.1 GCA_030538215.1 Bacteroidia bacterium | reverse complement strand
TGATCTATTTTAATATCATTGTTATTACTCGTACTCCACTGCACCGTAGCACCCGGCAGTAAATTTTCGATGGTGTAGGTGGCTTCAGTGCAGATAACGGAGGGACCGGAAATGGTGAAGGAAGTTAGATTACGGATATAATAAGTCAAATTGGAGCTATTATATGGAGAGTTGTTCTTATAATGTTTAACCAAAGCACCGCACCCCATTTTGGATATAAAAACATTAGGATCTATAGTGGTAATAGCAGAATGGTCGCTGGAATTAGATGTTGAACCATAAAAAACCTTTATATTAGATACTCCGGACTGGAATGCAACTGAATAGTAGCTATTATCCAACCAATAGTTATTTACATTATGAGTTTCCGCACCCATATTATTAATCCAAACCTTATCGCCACCTTCTCGTATATGCCAAGCATAAGCATGACAATTATAGCTATCTGTGCCAGCCTCTAATACTTCAATAGCAAATGTTCTTGAATAAGTATCCGCTTGCTGTACTTGCCAAGCTGAATATCCTCCACCACGACAAGCTTTTACATTTGTTCCATTTGGGGTTTTTCTGTAAAAATCGAAACATTGTGCCGTAATAGTCGTATAGCAGCAACTTAACAAGAGAATACAAGTTAAATTAGTATATATTTTTTTCATGATGTCTAACTATTTTAATTGTTTGTAAAATTCCAACATTTTATCACTGATTAATGCAAATAAAATTTCATCCAAGAAAATATCCCCATTGATATATAAGTCAATATCTTTATTTAACCGCATAAGGTCTATAAATGGGGTATAATTATAGGTTATCATTATATTGGCAAAAGCAATTGTACAGAAAGTATAATTTGATAAAGACTCCCACTCTTTATTAATCGATGATAAATGAGTCATATCCTCCATTATCCGATAAACAACATCAACATACCTTTTTGTATCCGGCATGTTCATTTTACCAATCAACTCAACTTGGGCCGAAAACATTTGTAAACACAAATAATAAAAACGGCATTCATCACTTTTCACATTCTCAATATTCGTATTATTGAGCATCTGAATAAAATAACTAACGGCATCGCTTCGTTGATAAAGTTCCTGTAAAACATTATATCGTGAAACTGCTCTAATAAAGCCTTTCTGTAGAGTATTAAACATTAACACATCTTTTGCCATATCCATGTGGATAAACTGAATGAACAACTCATCTGTATTCATTTTTCGCATAAACTCCGGTGGTATTTGCCTGTGTTTAAGTTTTTCTGCATAATCCATTACTTTCCATTGTTCAATAGTGAAAGGGGTAAATTTATATAAATGTAAGCCCGTAGCGTCAAACGTTGATATACACTCACGATCCGGATATTCCACATCACTCTTTTTGCACGAAAAACAAATGATAACGACCAATAACAAAATGATTTTTTCTCTCATTTAGAAATAATTTTTTTTGACAATTCTATGATCTCTTTATCCAAATTATCATTTACAAATCTCTCATCCTCGGTTATAGTTTTCAGACCCTCTATATTTTTTGTTTCTAATTTCTCTACAATTATAATTTTTCTCATTGCACTAAGAGTCGAATTATACGAAAATCCTAAATATTCTTCAGGATAATTTTTCTTGCTAATATGCTTTTCTAAAATAATTCTCATCATATCTTTTCTTTCCGCAACGGATAAATTATCAACAAAAGATGTTTCAGAGATTATTTTTTCAAGAAAAAACAAATTAAACCTTTCGTTATTACGAACTTGTTCGTCTGCTATCTTAGCAATGTTATCTAAAGAGTTTCGAGTATAGTATTCTTTGAATACAGTAAAAGCATCTTTTCTTTTAATAAACTCTTTCCAAAGAACTGAATTATCAAAAAGTATTTTAAACCTCTCATTCGGATTATCAAAAAGAAAAATTTCTTTGTTAAAAGGATACTTTAAACAATTATCGAAAATATCATTGGTAGTCATACTTTTTATAACGTCCATTGATGGCTGAGATTTTTTCAGCTTTTCCTGGTAATCCATTTTTAACCATTCTTCTGTGCCGAGCTTTATCGGATAATCCCATGTCTGTCCAAATATTAATATCGGACAAATCATCATAAATAAAACCATTTTCACTTTCATAATTTTTCATTTTTGTAGTTAATAAATCAAGTTAAATAGTATCGATCATGCACTTGCAAAATTTTATTGCAAGCGCGTTATCTGTGGGGTGGAGCAGAGTTGTTCTTAATTAGTTGGGTTTAAATTCGATGGCAAAATATAAGAAATAATTAACAAGGCAAAAGAAACAATGTTAAAAAGCAGGTCCGAAATAATTAATTCCTCTTTCGTCCTTTTTGGGCACAAGTTACACTGCGTTAGGCTTGTGCAAGGGGGATGCTACCTCTTCATATCGATATGTTGTTATCTAAAGCCATAGGCATAATGTTTTTTTAATGGTTAATAAAAAGGGGGCGGCACTGGTTTTCGTCTCCTTTCTTGCTTGCCACAGGTTGAACAATTGTAAAGAAATTAGAAGTTGGAAGTTAGAAGTTAGAAGACACCCATAAATTCCACGTTCCCTCACCCCTCAT
>JAUNUM010000045.1:16197-22858 GCA_030538215.1 Bacteroidia bacterium | reverse complement strand
TTTGTCTTTTCTCGTTTCCTTTCGGGGCGTTTTTAGTGTGGAGTTGGCGACACGAAAAAAAAACTTTTTCGAGTGGGATTTTGTCGCTTGTTTGTTATACACTCCAAAAATACACTCAAAATTAAAGCAAAGTTACTTTTTCGCTGTCGTTTTTAAGTCGGACAAATTGGCGTTTTTGTTTATACGCTTTTGATAGATACCCCCCTATTAAGTTTTACCAATGAAAAAGGCGTTTGTTGATTGTTTTACGGTTTTTCTGTTTGCTTTATATCCAATCAATCCCCTATGTTTTCCCAATCGGTATTTTATTATATAATTATCTTATAGGTAGTTATATGTTTTAGTGGCTGTTTCGCCCCTATGGAAAAGGTCGCCCCTTTATCGGCTTGTTTTAGTGGCTTTGCGTGTTTTTGATAAGGTTTTGTTACAATGTGTTGATTTGCTTTAATTTTGACGGCAGAATGAACGTTTTTAACCGAAACAATTAAACATTGATACGCTATTTATACAAAAATCACTATATTTGCAGTCCCTAAATGTAAGAAAATATGTATTTGAATTTTATTAAAAGACTTAATAAACTGCCCTTTGTTGGTGCGGGTAGCGGAAACGCCCCGGACGCTTCTTACAGCGTAGGACACCTTGCAAAGGGCTTTTTGTATAATATCCTAAAATGTAAGAAAAAATGAATGAAAGAAAGGCACTTTTGCCCAATGCAGAAAAGACGTTAGAACGCTTGAATTTTGACGGTATCAATGAGTTGGTAACAACAGACACCACGCCCGAACACCTTACCGAATTATTTACGGGGCTTTATTTTGATTATACCGATGCAGTATTTAGAATTGATTGGGAATTGATACCGCCCAACATTACCGAGCAACTTTATTTTTTAAGGCAAGTAATCAACGCCTTTAAAACTATGAACAACCTCGCCGACTAAAACAAGGCAAAACAAAGCCCGCTACTGCATTCGTGGCGGGCTTTGCTGTCATTGTTCGGTCGGTTGCTGTTTTCGTTTTCTGTGCCAAAGGTACACGGTTGTTTTGCTTACACGCAACCGCTTTGCCACTTCCGAGTAACTAAAACCTTTTGCCGACAATTCAAAGGCTTTTTGCTGTATGGTTTTCGGCTCTGACGTTTCACGTGTGCCACTTTCCGAAATGTAGCGTTGCACCGTGCGGGGGCTTATATCTAACAATTTGCCTATTTCCTTGCCGTTTAAGCCCATTAAACAGTATCGGCGAACCTTTGCCAATGTTTTTTCTTTTAGTTCCATAAATCGCATTATTTTAAGTTTGTACTAAAATCGGGGTTTCTTAAAAAATTCCTCAAAAGTAACTTTCAAAACACTTTCGGGGTAGAGGTTTACAAGCCCAAAGCGGAAATCTCTTATTTTTCCGATTGGCTCGTTTTGCTCTCTGCATTTCTTTGATGCAAGTTTGCCCAACGCCGTAGCCTCATTTATAGACACTTTTATTTTGTGAAGTCCGCAATATCCGTGTATTGAAAATTCGTTTACCTCTGTGCCAATGGTTGAGGCTGTGAGGCGGTTTATTTTGTTTTCGAGTTCCGCCAATTTTGCCCCGTCAATCATTGGGGCGGTTTGGCTCATTGCTACCTTTTCCACTTCAAGGAAATAATTACGCAAATCTTCGCCCCGTTGCGTTCGGGCTTGCATACATAGCTTTTTGGCAAAATCAAGGGTTAAGATATAATCTTTTGTTTTGTTACCGCTCGACATTATGTCGAACCCCAGCCAATCCACACCCCCAACGGCAAACGGGTTTTTCTCAATGTTTTTGTTTGCCCAACGTTTCCACTGTGTGGGGTTTAAACCTAACCCCAAATACATTTCTTTTGCTGATACGGCTTTTTTACCGTCCGCATTTGTTTGAATTTTTACTAAATCTTTCATTTTGAATTATTTTTAATTTGTTGATAATTTGATGTTTACTTTCTTTTTTTTGCTAATTCAAAGGATAATCAAAACCCCTTACCCGCATATCCTTTTTTGCTTTTTTCAATGCTTTTTCAATTTTCGCCTTTGGAGTGGTTTTAATTTTGTCTTTCAGCAATTCAAAACCCTTTGCCCTTTTCGTGTTATTCTCAATTTCGCCAACGCTGTACCCCGTATCTAAATGGATAGCGTAATACCGTTTGTCCGCTTTACATTCAATAAATCCATATTGCACGCTCTCAAATTCAAAATAACACGCCCAACATTCTTTAATCCCGCAGGTTGTGGCTCTCTTTATCTGAATTTTCAAACCCTTTTTTAAATTCATTTTTCGGCTCTTTTAAATTTTCGTTGCTTATTTTCTGAAAATACTTTTTTGCTTTTTCCCCTGTAATTTTTTTTGTTTCTGCCTCTGACTTCAAAGGCTCTACACTTACAATTTTATCCAACCAATCACGGGTAACGTTAATTTCATTTGCCCCCAATGTGTCGGTATATGTTTCGTTGTCGTGCCTGTAAGTTATCCGCAACATTAAATCTTTTTCCATTGCTCTTTTAATTTTTCGTTTAATCGTTAATCTTCGGTTGCTGTCTTTGTTTCGGCAGGCTTTGGCAGATTTGCCAAAAATCTTTTCCGAACAAAACAAACTACCTCTTTTTTGTCCGTCAATTTGTCGCCCGCAGGTTATACAGTAGCGGGGCGGTTTTTTACTCTCTTTTTTCTGTGTCGTTTTTGAAAGGTCGCAGGCGACCTTTTCCAACACATATTCAAGTTTGGAAAAAGTCCCCTTTTCTGTGCTTGCCATACCCTTTTGAAGTTGCGGAAATGGTCGCCCTTTTTTCTGCTTATTTCCCGCCAATTCTTCCCACTTTTTGGCTACCTCGTTAATACAGTATTTCGCCCAATCAATGCACCCGTATTTTTCCCGCAAAGCCTCGTATCGTTGGCGGGCTTTGTAGCGTTGCTTTTTGTCCAAATCTTGCCAAAAATTGGGGTTGCTGTATCGTTGCCAAGCCAATAATTTGCTTTCTGATAAACCCACGCCCTTAAATTTGAAATCGAAAAAAACAACCTCATTCAGCTTATCCGTAAGCAAGCCCAACAACGGGGCGACCTTTTCCAAATCTTGCAAATCTGCCAGCGTGGTAATCCCGAAAGGCTTTATCATTCGTTGGCGGTTTAGCCGTATTTCGTAACGGAGTATGTACCTCCCCGCCTCTGATATTCGGCTTTGGTGTCCTTTGTCGTAAAACTTTACGGCGTAGTCCTCGTATTCGCATATCACGCCCCAACGCTTGCCCTTGCTGTTTAGATTGTTGAAAGGCTTGTTTTTGTGGCAAATGATATTTCGCAAAATAACTTCGGGATTGTAGTTCAATTCTAAATTAACCCCTATTTCGAGGCTGTGAATGCTTGCCGTTTGTAGTGGGATATGAAAATGACTGTTGAGGCTTTGCAACGTGCCTTGCAGGTCGGCAAATGCAAAATCGTTATAATTGGTATCGTTGCCGTTGTGGTATTTGTGCAGGCTTCCCGCAATGGAACACGCCCCGTTTTCGGAAATAACGAATTGCAGGGATTGGAATTTTGCAACTTTGCGTTTCGTGCGTACTTCGCCCGTTGTTTCCGATACCCATATACCGAAATCCAAAAGCGTGTTACTTTGCCACATATCGGCAGTAACGCCCACACACGAACATTTTACCCCGTCAATCATTGGCTTATTTCAGTTCGTCCGTAAGTAGTCCCAACGCCCTTTCAAAATTGCCCGTAATAGCCTCAAACGCCTTGCCGTATGGTATAAATCCAAGCTGTGCGAGTTTGGCGTTATTGCGTGCCGTTGAGGTAAAAAGATACGCCCCCAATTCGTTGGGGTGTACTTCCTTTTCCTCATTCTTTTTTTGAGGTTTGGGATAACTTCCGAGTGTGTCGATAATGTTAGTTGCCAATTCGTCCCGTTCGTCATTATCGGAAAGAAAAGGGATTGAGGCGAGCAAGTCGAGGCAATCGGTTAGGCAGGCGGTTTGTTTATCGTACATATTTGCCCCCTTTCTGTACCAATGCGTTTTCTACTTCGGGGCGTTTGTAAAATACTTTATTGCCTATCTTGTAGGCGGTTAGTATTCCTTTGTTAGTCCAATCGTGTACGGTAACAACGGACACCCTAAACAAACGGGCTACCTCTTTGCGTGTAATGTAGTCCGTTCCCGTGTCGGGTGTGGTTGGCTGTGGTTGGTTACTTAAGGCGGATATTGCCCCCTCTAATTTGTCAAGGCGGGTAAGTAGTTCGGTCGCCTCGATGTTTTCAATTTGAATTACATTTTTTGTCATAAAAAAATCCTTTACAGTAAATTATTAAATTTTACTGCAAAGGAATATCTAACAAAAAAGCCGTGTGGGGTACTACCCCAATACTACCCCTTAATTTTTATCAATCCAATTTTTCAGACTTGCCGTTATGGTATCCAAAAACATTGTTTCGGTGTCTTCATTTCGTCCTTTTATTTTCTGCAATATCTTATCAAATTGGGGCTTTTCAATTTCCACACCAAACGCCAATGCCAATGCCTCAACGCCTTGTTTTTCCGTTTCATACTCTAATACTTTAGCCTCAAACAACGCCTTTACAAGTTCTGAAAACTGTGTTTTGCTTAATGTTTTTGTGGGCTTGTATAGTGGTTGCTTTTGGTCGTTATAGGTTGCAAGCCATTTATAAAATTCAAGTGTGGCAAATTCCAAACACGCCCCACTATCATAGAAATACGCCGAGCAAAATACGCCCTCTTTGATGCTGTCGGCAAAAACAAAATCCGTTTCCGCCAATTCTTTAATTTTGTCCTTTACCGCATTTTCATTAAACCGCATTTTCTTTATTATTTCGTTTTTATCATACTCAACGGATGAAGTAAAAAGGGTTTTATTCCAATCAGCCATTTTCTTAAAGCCCTCAAAGTCTATATTTTTAGCCATTTTCAAACATTTTCTCGTCATTGTTTCGTTTGGGTTTTGCATAAAAATGTTTGTGTTTGTCTTTTCGATAAAATGCACTATGTCAAGCAAATCATTTGTTGTTTCCTCTATTTGAGTATTTATTTTTTCTTTGTGTTTTTTGGCTATTTCGTTATATCTTTCAAACCAATAATTATTATAGTCGCCTTTCTGAATAAAATAGCTATGCCACTCATAAGTATTTAGATACAAATCATTTCGCCTTTCAACATAATACGGAAATGCTACCGTTGCAATATGTATATTTCCCAACTTTTTTTCTAAAAACTCAATATACCCCGTTACGTTTAAGCCCTTTATTTCCTCAACTGATATTTTCATTTTTCAAACTTCATTTAATCGGTATTTAAATTATCGGTTTACTACTCTCAAAAAATTTCCGTTTTCCGCCCAATGTGCTTGTAATAATACGGCGTGTTGTTCGGGTGTAACTTTTATGTATTTCATAAATGCCTTTTCGGTACGGTGTCCCGTTACTTGCATAATGGAAAGCGTAGGGAAACCGCTCAAAAATAAATTTGTTGCAAAGGAACGGCGGGCGGTGTGGCTACTTACCAACTCCCATTTTTCGTATCGGGTTGAGGTTTTAACCCCGCCTTTGGTAATGGCTTTATGCTCGTAATCGGTTAAACCTACAATCTTACAAACCTCTTTAATGTAGTCGTTTAGTTTCTGATTGGTAATGTTCGGGGGCAGTTTTTCGCCGTATCGTTGCCAAATTTCAGAAACAACGGGGTGCAACGGAATAAGTACCCGTTTGCCTGTTTTTTGTTGCTCTATCTCAATGAAATTGCCTTTGATATGCTCTTTGGTTATCCGTGTGAAATCGGAAAAGCGTAAGCCCGTCCACGCCCCCACAAGAAACAAATCCCGCACCCGTTCAAGGCGTTTGTTATCGGAAAAATCAAAGCTGTAAAGTTGCCCCAACTCTTTTTCATTCAAATAAATTGTGTCGCTATCCTCCTCAACAACCTTAAAGCGGTGCGACTTATAGGCGGTTTTGCCGTTTAGCCCTTTTTCGGTCGCCTCGTTCAAAATAGCTTTTAATATCCGTATGTATTTGCCTATCGTATTGGTTGAAAGCCCCACGCCCCGCAGGTAGGCGGTAAAGTCTTCGTAAAAGTCTAAATCTATGTTTTCAAAATCGTATTTGCGTTTTTGCTTTTCCTCAAATTGTGCGAAATAATCCCTAAATTTTTGGTAGCCTTGTACCGTGCGGAGTGTAACGAAACGCCCCGTTGTGGGGTTGATTTTTTTAGCCCCGTTTTCCGTAAACTCATTAATGAAATCGGAAAATGTTTGTTTGCCGTTGGCTTTTGGATTTGCCAAATTATCAAGAAACGCCCGCAAAATTTCCTTTGTCGGCTGTTTGCCCTCTGCCTTAACGCTCATAATAAATTTATCGGTTTCAGCCTCCAACTGATTAAGGCGGGTATTAATTATTTCTTTGGTTGTGCATTCTACCAAATCCCTTGCACGGTTGTTGCGTTTGTTCCAATGTTGCGGATTGATTTTTAAGCCCGTTGGATAGGCTAATTTATCATTTCTACCAAAACGATAAAACAAGTATATAGGTTGCGGGGCTGTGCCTACTAATGTGCGGGGTTTGAAAATTACATTTGCCATATCAAAAACGTATTAATTATTTACGGGCAAATATACGGTATTTTCCCGATTGTTTCCGTTTATGT
>JAUNUM010000045.1:0-16183 GCA_030538215.1 Bacteroidia bacterium | reverse complement strand
ATCCGCCTTTATTTGTCTTTATTCAAGAAGTCTATTTATTAGTTATAAATCAATGATTTTAAGTGTTTTTTAGTATGATTAAATAAGAATAGGTTTAATTACGGTATCTTCCCGTCCATACCGCTAAATAAAGCTCTAAGTAGATAAAAAACTACTTGGAGCTTTTTGTTTTTGGTAAGAGTTGCTTCAGAATTCAGAGTTTTTGCAAAAGCCTCCTTAAAGATTTTTAAAATATTGTATCTTTGTGCCACAATATTAAATAAATTCAAACCTCCTTTGTATTTTTAATTTCAATAAATGATAAAAGATGAAGATATAAAATCAATCTATAATAAATATGTTGACGATTTGTATTCGTATGCTATTTATTTAGGTTTTAACAAAGAAGTGGTTATGGATGCGATACACGATGTGTTTTGCAAACTGTGTATTGACGAAAATACTTTTTTTTCTATCACTAATATAAAGTTCTATCTTTTCCGAAGTTTAAAAAATCGTCTTTTAGATATTTACAAACAACAACGAGATATGGTTGAACTGAGTGCAGTAGAGCATTCAGAAGATGCAATATTTTTTACAAAAAATACTCCGGACACAAATTTGATGATGAAGGAGCATGAAAAACGCATTCGACAGAAAATCGACACAATGCTTCAATTACTATCGCCACGCCAAAGAGAAATAGTGTATTTGCGCTATGTGCAAGCGTACGATTATGAACAAATATCGGAGATAATGGAAATTAACCTTGCTTCTTGCCGTAAACTACTCCATAAAGCCCTGCAAACTTTACGTGAAAAACATCCCTTTTCTGTTTTTTTACTGCTACTTATTTGAAGTCTAAAAGTTAAAATTGCAATTTTTTTTAAAAAAATAGGGAATAAACGGTTTTTCATATCGTCTTATTAATATTACTGTTTTTGTTAAACAAGGATGATTTTTTAATATGACGAATATGTCACCATTGTATAAAGACTACATAGATTTGCTGGAAGACGATAACTTTCTTTTATGGAGAATGATGCCCACGGAAGAATCGAATAGTTATTGGAGCCGGTTGCAAAAAGAAAATCCTTTATTGCAAGAAGAGATTGAGCGTGCCGATAAATACTTGAAAGACTACATAGCCAATAGGCAAGAATTAACTACTGATGAACGGGAAGAACTGTTGAAACAAGTTATTCAAACTGTTCATCAACATAGATTCAAACCTAAACGTCGCTCAATAATGTGGTTACAAATTGCCTCTGTTTCTGCTATTATCTTGTTGGTTATAGGCATTTTTTTATTTCAAGAAAGAGCATCATACGCGCCCTCCGAAGAACAGATTGTAGGAAATTGGTTAAATGCGGAAGATGTTCAGCTGATTACGGGCAATGATGTATCTTCTTTTGAAGAGGATATAGAGATGCAAATCGGAACAGGGGAAGTAACTGTTAACACCCTTAGTAAAAAAACAGAAAAAATAACAATAAAAAATAGTAAGCCCATTAAGTTAATTGTTCCGTATGGAAAGCGTTCGCAAATAACCCTTTCCGATGGTAGCAAAGTATGGCTCAATTCAGGTTCTACGCTTGAATTTCCTTCTACTTTTGTAGATAATAATCGTACCATAACCCTTACGGGTGAAATGTATATTGAGGTTTTTCCTCACGAAAAGCCGTTTATTGTTAACACTACTGCGTTTGACGTAAGGGTTTATGGTACAAAATTTAATGTTACGGCTTATGAAAACAGTATCGAACAATCGGTTGCCCTGATAGAAGGAAGCGTAAGCTTACAAGTTGCTGGAAAAAGTGATGTTTTGTTACATCCGGAAGATTTGGCGATTCGGAAAGATGGAGTTTTCACTACTGAAAAAGTTAATGTAGAGGAGTACATTAGTTGGAAAGATGGATATCTTTTCTTGGACAGAACGCCCGTTATGGAGGTTTTACGAAAGATAGAAAGGTATTATAATATTTCGTTTAACTATGAAAAAGATGTACACCTACAAAAAAGAACTTGTTCAGGAAAAATACATCTTTCAGATGATTTAGACGATGTTATGAAAGCAATAACCTTATTGTCTTCAACAAAATACACACGAGATAATAAAAAAATCATTATATACAATGTTAAAAACTAATTACATTATGCGCATAAATAGTATAGTACTTCAAACGTAGATTACTTGTTAAGCCTTAATATCAGAGCTTATTTCCAAGAGAGTAAAAATTATCAAATCAAAAGATAATAAAAAAAGTCGGACAATAGTGCGAATATTGCCCGACAAGCTGAAATTAATTATCACTGTAGAACAATTAAAATCGTACAAATTTATGGAATATTATTGGATAAAAGGATGTGAAAAGCCTAATTATCACATACGCGTATTAAAAATTATGAGAGTTTTCATCGTTTTTCTGTTTATTGGCCTGTTGAGCGCAAATGCGACAACAACGTATTCACAAGAAACATTGGTCAGTTTAAAAATGAAAAATGCTTCTATTAAAGACATAATTTCTGAAATCGAAAAGAAGAGTGACATTTATTTTGCTATTGACGACGGTGTCAGAAATAAACTAAATGACATAAAAGTAGATTTGGATGTGTCGAATGAGTTGATAAGTGAGGTACTAAAACAACTTACAAAAAATACCAATTTAAAATTCGATGTTTTTAAGAAGCAAGTTATAATATATGCAGAGAAAGCTAAACCGGCATCATCTGCGAGCTTGGGGGAGAACATGGCATCGGCTAAGCCAATCATCATATCGGGCGCTGTTATGGATGCTAAAGGAGCACCGTTAATAGGAGTAACAATCAAAGTAAAAGACACTTCACAAGGAACTACAACCGACCAAAATGGTTTTTATGAGATTACATTAGACTCTGATAAGAACAACATATTAGTGTTTTCATACATAGGATTTACTACTAAAGAAATAGCTGTAAAAGACAAAAAGACTATAAACGTAACACTGCAAGAAAGTTTAGAATCTTTAAACGAAGTTACTGTTATTGCCTATGGTGAACGTTCAAACAAAGAATTAATTAGCTCCATATCCTCTGTTAAGGCAAAAGATATAGAGGAGCTGCCTAGCTCCAGTATTGAGAATTTGCTTCAAGGGCACATGTCGGGTGTAGAAGTAACCAATATTGCCGGAGCACCGGGTGGAGGAGGTACTCAAGTTACAGTCAGAGGATATAATTCTTTGATGATTAATGGAGTAAATGACGGATCTCCACTTTATGTAATAGATGGTGTGCCTGCTCACTCTTTTACTTCTCCTGTAACCGGAACCAATACACTTGCCGGATTGGATCCATCCGTAATCGAATCCGTAGAAGTGTTAAAAGATGCTGCTTCTGCATCTATATATGGTTCCAGAGCCAGCAATGGTGTTATTCTGATAACAACCAAAAAAGGAAAAACAGGAAGAGCAACTTTTGCAGCCAATGTATCATATTCGCACTCAATGTTAATAGAAACTCCTACGCAACTAATAGGGCATGGAGAAAGGTTATGGCATTTACAAACTGCTAAAAATAATAGAGTTGGCGTGTATGATATGATTGCAGACACATATAAATTTCCTAAATCATATAAAGATGTTTATAATAGTGATGATATATCGGCATCTTATGACTTTTTTTGGAATAGGGGAGTGCCTTTTGAAAAAGGCGAAGTTTTTCGCTCTTTGCAAGATTCTCTTAACACATTTTATAACAATTCGACAAACTGGTGGAAATATGTTTTCAAGCCCGGAAAAATTTTAAATGCTAACATTCAGGCATCCGGAGGAACCGAAAATATTCAGTATATGGTAGGTTCAGGTATCTATTCCGAGAAAGGTATTATGATCGATTCCGAGTTTAAACGCGCCAATTTAATAGCGAACCTAAACATTACTCCGCGAAAAAATATGCAATTGTACACTAATCTGTATTTCTCATTTACAGATAGATCAAAGGGCGACAATAAGTCTAAAATTCAAGGATTAACAATTAATCCCATGTTTACTTCATCGCTTCTTCCGGGAAAAGGAAGCACTGTGGAAGAAGAAACAATGAAACGTATTAGAGGAGTTCAAGAAAAGAACAACTCATATAATATACGTGCAAGAATGGGATTAAGTTATGAAATCCTTAAAGGCTTGCAAGCTTCGGCCGATTTTGCTTCTGAATATACAATAGCAAGACGAAATACTTTCAATCCCGATTACTTATCTCCGGATAAATTAACATCGTCGGAGGGACAAATTGGAACAAATTTAATGTTGCAAACAGAAGAGTTGTTAAATTACAAATTCGATATAAAGAACACTCACTTCTTTGATGTATTATTAGGTTTTTCTTACTTGTATATGGGAGCGGAATCCTTTACAGGAGCAGGTGCCGGCGCACCAAGTAACAATGTGCATTATGTTGGACAAGATTTCCCCAAAATAAAAGATCTTCATGGTAGTCCCACGGCTATGCAATCTTATCGTTCTTCATTAGACGAGCAGAAAATGATTAGTCTCTTTGGCCGCTTAGCATATAACTATAAGAAAAAATATTTAACGGAATTTACTATTCGTCGCGATGGTTCTTCTGTTTTTGGAGAAGATGTTCGCTGGGCTGTATTTCCATCTATTGCTTTAGGTTGGGCATTTTCCGAAGAGGTATTCATGAGAGATTATTGGTGGTTGAGTCACGGAAAATTAAGATTATCTCGGGGAACTTCGGGACAAACATTCGAAGATTCTTATCTCGCACATGGACTATTGACTAATGGAGGAGAATTTCTTGGACAATTAGGTGTTATCCCTCAAACATTACTCAACAAGAGGCTTACTTGGGAAAAAAGTGATCAATACGATGTGGGATTAGATTTAAATTTACTTGACCATCGAATCAAAATAAAATTTGACTATTATTATAAATACTCCAAGGCTTTATTGATAAAACAACCTCTACCGGGAAATGTTTATTTTCTTAAAGACGGATGGCAAAATGCCTTAGAAATATCTAACGAAGGGGTAGAGTTGGAGTTGATGATGGATATACTTAGAAACACACCTGTTAGCTGGAGAAGCAGATTCAATATTTCCCGCAATTGGAATCGGTTTGAAAAATCTTACTCCAATATGGACTTAGACGATAGAGTAATAGGACGTCCTATCTTTGGATTGTATGTCTATAAAGATGAGGGAATTATTCAGAAAGAAGAAGATATTCCATACTATTACGACCAATTAGGAAATAAACTTCCACTAAGCTCGTCTAACGGAGTATATCCTACTCGGGTAGGCATGAGAAAAATAAAGGATATGAACATGGATGGAGTTATTAACCAAAAAGATAAATACTACGCAGGCAGCACTTTACCTTTAGCTCATGGTGGATTTGCCAACGAAATAAAATGGAAAGAATGGGACTTGAGTATACTGCATACATTTACAATAAGTAGAAAAATAATGAATATGTATATGAAGCCTTCTTTGGTTTTTTCCGGTTCTTTTGGTACCATAATGACAGATCCCGGCAAATATACCTTTTGGACAAAACCGAATGATAACGCAAACTTTCCAATAATTACGGCTACCAATAATGGATATATCGGACAATACGATGGAGGATTAGATTCGCATATTGAAAATGTAAGCTACTTGCGCCTTAAGCAATTAACTTTAGGGTACAATTGTCCTAAAAAATGGACTGATGTTTTGGGTGTTGAAGGAATACGAATGTTTATTACCGGAGAAAACTTATTTTTGCTCTCCAATTATTCCGGAGTTGATCCTGAGATAGTTAATCCGCAAATGGGAATAGATGAAGGAGTAAACTATCCTCTTGCCCGAAAGTTTACACTGGGTCTAACTTTAAAATTTTAAGAAAAATGAAAAAAATATTCACACTAATATTATCCGCGTTTATCATTTTAGTTTCTTGTGATGACGCATTGAATGTTGTCTCTAAAAATGATCAAACATACAGCAACTCATTCAAAAATGAGCAGGATTTAAATGCTGTGATGATACAGATACATCGTTTTATCAATATGTATTATGCCGATCAGAATCCATTTTTGACCGTAGGATTTATTGTTGATGAAACGGATTATTCGGATGGATTAAAAAACTGGAATCCTAAACCCGTAATTGATCATCCGGGAATAGGATGGAAGGGCTTTTATGATATTATTTTTCAATCAAATTTATTGTTGGATAATGTACATAGAGTGACTAAAATATCGGAAGAAAGAAAAAACTTTTATGTTGGACAAGCGCACTTCGCAAAGGGGTTGGCATATTTTGAACTCGCACGCCGATGGGGAGATTGCATTATAACCAAAAACTCCATAGCTATTTCTCCATACGCAAATTCTTCTGCCGTTACTGTTTTGGAAGAAGCCGTATCATCAAGCCAAAAAGCTTTTGAATTATTATCCAACTTTGAAAAACTTAAAAACGTTAGCGGAGCTGCAATAACAGCAAAACAATATGGTAGTAAAGGTGCTTGCGCTGCTTTATTGGCTCATATTTGGGCTTGGAAAGGCAGTATGATAGACCTGTATGGATACACCGGTAATTCTAAAGAATGTTATACACAGTCTGTTTCTTGGTCAAATAAAATTATTAAAAAAGAGGTTGGGGATTATGAGCTTCTTTCCACTTCGGAAGAGTTGTGTAACTATATGTCAGATCCAGCTAAACTCAATCCGGAAGCCATTTTTGATATTACTTTTGATCGACATGCTTCCACAAATTCCATTACTGCCTGCCCTGGAAAATACTTAATTACTTGGCCGGTAAATAAGTTACAGAATTCGGGAGATATTGTAAATATTGAATTTAGAACTTATAATTCAACAATAGAAAAACTATATTCAGACCCGGAGGACCAAAGACGAAAAGCTTATTTCTACAATTTTGATGAATTGAAAGACGAAAATGGCGATAAAGGTTTCGCTTACATATACAAATGGAGAAACGGAATCTATCAGACGGATGCTTGGGAAGCTTCAGGACAAAGATTTCAATCTCTTAATGCAAACTACAATTATTGGCGTTTGGCCGATATTTATTTGTTGAGAGCAGAATGTAACCTGAAATTAGGAAACAGTGCCATTGCTACCGAAGACTTAAATACAATTAGAAACAGAGCCGGTGCACAATCTTATCCGAGTTTGGGAGAAAGCGACTTGAAATATGCAATTTTTGCTGAACGTCAGAAAGAGCTTTTTGGAGAAGGACATCGTTATTATGATATTGTTAGAAATAATTATATAAAAGAGGAATTACAAGGTAATTTTAAAAAATTGACGATAGATGATATAAAACAAGGCGCTCTTTATTTGCCCATAGGCGAAGATGCTTTTAAATTGAACGATGTGATTCGTCAGAATATTTACTGGTCAAAATATCTGTAAAATTATGAATATGAAAAATATAGTATCCAAATTCTTTTTAGTACTTATTATTATAGTTTTTTCATCGTGCGATACACGCTATAATATAATAGATACAGGAACTGCAAACGGAAAGCACGATAAAACAATGTGGGAGTATCTTCTCACCGATAAATATAATTGGGAATTAACTGTGGAAATGATACAAAAATCAGGTTTAGAAAGTCTTTTCCGAGGTAAACAACAAGGTTATGAAAAAATAACATTTTTTGGACCCACAAGTCATTCTATACGCCGGTATCTTTATCAGAATGGAATGGAGTCGGTAAGTGAATTGGATAATGATTTCTGTAAAAAAATCATCTTAAATTCAGTTATTAAAGGAGTTTATAGAAGAGAAGATATCCCATTTGGTAAACCATCAACAAATACCCAAGTATCACAAGGTACAGGTGGAAAAGTTTTTACGGGAGCAAATAATAATCAGTTTTGGATATATTCGTTCAGGGAACCTTATAACGGTGTTCCCGAAACAGGTCCTGTAGTATTAAATATTGTATCGTTAAAGACAAATAAAAGCATCGATGTTGCTTCAACAAACATTGAAACCAACACTGGTGTGGTGCACTCTTTACATTACAATTTCACTATTTCTGAACTTTAAAAAATAAAATTATGAAAAAAATAGGACTTTTGTTTTTGACAATATTGTTTATCGGATTTGGCTGTCAAAAAACAAAAATAGGATATTTAGTTACTAAAAACGCTGAATATATTCCAAACTCAATCGTGGTAAGAAAAAATCTTGATCCGGAGCAAGATGCTAAAAGAATCATGAATAAAGCTCCTTGGATATCTCCTAAAATACAAGGAGTGCTGGGAACCAATCCCATAAATTATGAAATAGTTGACATTGTTGCTTCTGCAGGAGGAGACGCTGCTATTTTTAAAAAATATCTTACAATTCGTGGAGCAGGTTTAATGGAATTACCGCTTTACTCCAAAGTGCCGTCCGGCAAATACTTAATAAGTATAAAAGCATACAACGAGGGCTACGAAGCCATTATAAAAGATGCTTTTACATTTATTGTTGAATAATAATTTTTAAATAAAAAGCGATGATATTAAAAAGAAATCACATTATAATATTATTATTGTTTGTTTCTCATTTGGTGTACAGCCAAGGAATAACATTTTATGAAGGATCTTTTGATGAGGCTTTAAAGAAAGCTGCAGATGAAAATAAACTGGTTTTTGTGGACTTTTATGCCGATTGGTGCGCGCCATGTAAGCAATTAGCGAAAGATATATTTCCTCAAAAAGAAGTAGGAGAATACTACAATGCAAAGTTTGTAAGCCTGCAAATAGACACGGAGGATGTTAAGAATAAAGATGTTGTTGATAAATATAAACCAAAAGTATATCCATCATTAGCTTTTATTCATCCCGATGGTCAGCTTTTACTTCTGCACGAAGGAGCTCCTACGGTAAAAGAGTTAATTAATATTGCAAAAGTGGCCACCGGAGAAGAAATGGGTTTTGAAGATTTATACAAAAAATACAAAGACAATAATAAAGATTTAAACATCCAACAAAGATTACTCCTTTCGGCGCCCTCCTTTATTAGTACTCAAGAAGGAATGAATGCGGAAAAATGGATTGTAAGGGTGCGAAAAATGTACGAAAAATATATTGAAACAAAATGGGGAAAAGACTTGATAAACAGAACAGATTATCAGGTTATAGCCTTGCATCACGAAGAAATCGTAAACAAAGAAGATCCGATGATTCGCTTTTTTAATGAGAATATCGATGAGTGGCGCGAAGAAGTGGGAGATGCTGTAAATTATTATATTATTGAGTATCACAATAAAGTACTTGATGATCTTGCTGTCGCAGGAAAAGAATCCTATAGGAAAGAGCTACAGCGTATTGATGAGGATTACAAAAAAGCGTATGATGTATCTCGAATAGAAGGTGAGTTGTCTCCGAAAGAAAAAGCCACCATGTATTACGATGCTATTTACATGGTTTACGGAAAAAAAAATGCTGATGAATATATACGCTTAATAGAGCTATACTTGCAAAAACTTGGAGAAACCGCCACTGCCGATAATTATGGAGAAGCGGCTCAAACTCTTTATTATGCTACTGATGGAAAAATATCTACAGAGAATCATCTCAAAGCTATAGAGTGGTTACAGAGAGCCTTACAACAAAAAGAAATTCCAATCATGAATAAAGTAAATTTACTGGTTATGATGGGAGATTCATATAAAAATATGAAAGAATTTGATAAGGCTAAAGAGTGCTATAATCAATCTTACATTGAAACTCTTTCGATAGCTGATCAGGAGATGCAACAAGCTATGTTGCAAATGGAAATAAAAAGAAAACTCTCCGAACTGGAATTATTAAATAGATAGTAGTGATCACATGAAAATTGTTGTAAAATACATCATAATATTGATGTGTTTGTCTATTGCTGTGTCAAAATCTACAGCACAAACACATGACAAACACCTTGTAAAAGGCAAGTTAGATAATGGCTTTACTTATTACATTCACAAAACAGAAGAGGGAAACCAGCTTGTTAGCTTTTTTCTTTTGCAAAATGTAGGAAGTATCGTGGAAGAAGATGATGAGATTGGAATGGCGCATTTTTTAGAACACATGGCTTTTAATGCATCGAATCATTTCCCAAAAGGAGTAATGAAATTCCTCAGAGAACAACACATGTTTACCTTTTCCGCATCAACAGGGTTAAATGAAACTCTGTATAATATTAATGATATTCCTTTGGATAATAGATCATTAATCGATTCTTGTCTACTTGTTGTGAAAGATTGGTGTGGAGGATTGTCTTTAACGGAAAAAGACGTAGAAAAAGAGCGCTCCATTGTAACAGAAGAGTGGAGAACGACAGAAAGCTTGGGGCGACGAATGCGAGAAACTACGGCTCCCGTAATTTACAATAACAGTAAATATGCCTATCGAAATATAATTGGAACCTGTGAAGCCATCAGTAATTTTAAGGCGAACAAAATTAAAGACTTTTACAACAAGTGGTATCGTCCCGATCTTCAATGTTTGATTATTATTGGTGATATCGATCCTCAAGAGTACGAAAAAAAAGTAAAAAGTACTTTTAGCAGTTTGCAAATGCCTGCTGTTAGTCCTAAAAGAGAGGATATAGAAATAAAGCCAAATACAAATCCCCTGTTTTTCTCATTCAACGACAAAGAAAACACATACAATTCTTTCGGGCTGTATCAGCGGATACCAAAACAAGATTATAAATCCGCTAACGAGATTGTGAAGACAAATTTATTTGTAAGAATATTCAATGAGCTTGCCAACAGAAGATTATCGCAGATAAAAAACTCCAATAAAGAGGAGTTTTTAGCCTCTACGCTCGAATTTGTTCCATTGGTTAGAAATTACAACTCTTGTTCTTGGGAAGCGGTTCCTTTTGAAAATATGGAGAAAGAAGCTCTAAGCCAATTGTTGACTATTCGGGAGGAAATATCTCGCTTGGGATTTACAGAAGAAGAATTTGAGAAAGTACAAAAAGAGGAATATGAGCAAATTGATAAATTGCTAAAAGAAGAAATTTTAGGTGTTTCAGAAAATTTTATGGAAATTTACCGACAAAACTTTCTCTATAATTATCCTATTGTAAACATGAGAGATGAGTTGGAAGAGAATAGAGAGCAGTTGGTGGAAATGACGGTAGATGACCTTAATAGTTGGATAAAATCGTGGATGACAAATCAAAATTTATCACTAATTGTGTACAGTCATCCACATACTTCCACAAAGCTGACATCGGATTTTTTTCTCAAAACACTTGATAATGTGAAAAATATGCCCATTAGTCGAGAAGAAAAAACAAAGATGGAAGCTCCGCTTATTGATTTTGAGATAAAAAAAGGAAATATTGCAGAAGTAACTTCATTAGCGGAATTCGAGGCGGAAGAATGGACGTTGTCAAACGGCACCAAACTAATTTATAAATACCTACCCGCCGAAGATAAAAAGAAAGATATTTTCTATTTTGTAGCTTCCAGTATGGGTGGACGTTCTGTGGTGACAGACAAGGATATTCCATCGTTTGTTGCAATGCAAAATTTGATAATGAAGTCGGGGTTACACAAATTTACCAGAAATCAACTTCAAGATGTAACTAGTGATATGGATTTCGATATCAATCTCACCATTGATGACTATACAGAAGGAGTTGGAGGATATTCCAATGTAAAAGATGCCGAAAGTTTCTTTCAATACATCCATTTGTTATTAGAAAAACCTCGGTTCGATAAAAAAGATTTCGAAAAATATAAACAAAAAAAGAAATACGCCTATCTCTCATCCAGAAAATCTTCTCTAACGCAGGTCAGAGATTCCATTCAACAGCTTTTATACCCTTCTACGGCAAGAAATAGGACTCAAGACATTGCATTTTTTGATGATATGGAATACGAAAAACTAAGCGTGCTGTTTAAAGATAGATTCAGTAATGCCCAAGATTTTACTTTTTGTATAGTTGGAGCACTTCCAAAAGACGAAGCTAAATTACTATCGGAAAAATACATCGCATCTCTTACTTCAAAAAAGGGAGAAAAAGAAATGTATGTTTTGCATGATATTAATTCTGCTGAGCCCGTTATCGAAAGAGAGTTTTGGGCAGACATGCCCGGTGAAGTGGGAATTGTTGATATTTCGTTTTATAATAAATCTAATTTAAATAAAAAAGACGAAGCAATATTATCCATTTTTGGCGAAATATTGCAAAAAAGGCTTTTCGATATCATTCGTGAAAGAGAAGGCGGAAGCTACGCTGTGAATGCTGCTACTCATTATGATCCAATAGCACTGACCGGATATTTAAATATTAATTTCGAAACTCAGCGCTCTAAAGTGAATAGCTTGAAGCAGATGATATATGCTGAGTTAAGTTCTATTCAAAAGATTGGTATTACCGAAGATGAAGTTAAAAAGATAATAGTCCCCAAATTGGTTGATTATAATGTGTTATCTGATGATATATCTTTTGAAGATAATAGCCCTGAATTTTGGTTAGGAGCCTTGAATTTGTATGTAGAAAGTGGTGGAAGACTCAAGACTGACAAATTAACAAGTGAAAAAGAAATATTGGAGAATATAACTAAAAACGATATACGCGCTTTTGCTCAACGCTTTTTTGCATCGGCTTATAAGCGCGACATTGTTATTAAATCCGTATTTCACGAAAATAAAAAATGGAGCAATACTAAGTTTGATTAGTATATACTCCTAAGAAAAAACAACTCTACTTTTTTGTGTGTTTATCACCATGAAAGCGTCAGAACAATAGTTTCTGGCGCTTTTAATTTTTAGGGATAGGATAGGGAACTTATAGTGTCTATTTATACTGAAAATTTATAGATAAATAGTATTTTCTCATTGTCGATACCGAAGCACATAAATTTTGATGTTTTAACCACTCTTGATGGATGTTGTGTTTTATATTAATTTTAACACCCCATCTTCCAACTGTACAATACGTTCACCGTAAGCGGCAAATTTATCGTTGTGCGTTACTTGTACAATAGTCATTCCTTCGGCATGAAGTTCTTTGAGCACTTCCATAATCATTTCGCCCTGTTTGCTGTGGAGGTTTCCGGTGGGTTCGTCGGCAAGAAGGAGTTTGGGCTTTCCCACGATAGCGCGTGCGATACCCACCAATTGTTGCTGTCCGCCCGATAGTTGCTGTGGAAACAAATCTTTTTTTGCAACTATACCAAAGCGATCGAGCAAATCGGCAATCATGGCCTGTCGATCTTTGCGTTTCACGCCTTTGTACACGAGCGGCGTTTCGATGTTTTCGTACACTGTCATTTCTTCGATAAGGTGGTACGCCTGAAAAATGAAACCGATAAGATCGCGATGATATTCGCCTTTCTTTTTCTCGTTGAGTTGCGCCACGTTAGTGTCGTAGAGCCAATATTCGCCGGCAGAAGGAGAATCCAGCAGTCCGATTATATGTAGTAGAGTCGATTTGCCCGAACCGCTGGGTCCCATAACACTGAGAAATTCTCCTTCTTTTATTTCCAGATTTATGTCTTTTAGCACGAAAGTGCGTTGGAATTTTGAGTCGTAATATTTATCTATTTCTTTTAATTGTATCATTTTTATTTGATTTTGAAATTACTTTTATAAAACCGTCAGACCAGCAATCGGTCAGATGATAATTGTTCATTGCTAATTGTTAATTGATTTACTCGTATCGTAACGATTTTACCGGATTTTGATGTGCCGCCTTCAAACTGTTCAATACGGCAACCGTTCCGGTAAGAATTAGAATAGCTACACCGGCAAGTACGAATATCCACCAGTGAAGCGCTATTTGCACGGTAAAATTCTGCATCCATTTGGCAGCCAAGAACCACGCACCCACCAATCCAAAAATTACGCACGGAACAGCTATTTTGCCGATCCCGAAAACAAAAATCTTGACAATATCGCTAATGGTGGCACCATTTATTTTTCGGATGGCCATGCTTTTGCGGAAACGAGCAATTTCGTCGTTCAAATATCCCAACAAACCCATAATGGTAACGAGCAACACAACCAAACTGCCCGCATAAATGGCATTTCTGAAACCTTTTTGCGCCTGATAAGCATTTTCCTGAACCGTGGCAAGACTTTTTATTTCTGCCTCGCCACGCGGCATAGCGTTGTTGAAAATATTGGTGAATTTTTTAATAACGTTGGCATTATCTCCTTGCCGCGTTTTGATGAGAATAAGAAAACCAAAGCTGGGATGTTGCTCGTAAGTTTTTACAAATTGTTCGTGTGGCAAATAGAAAAAAGCCGTTGGACGAATATTTTTATTGTTGTGAGAGCCCACTACTATATCAGGGAAAACGCCCGAAATACGCGAAGTGACACCATCTTGGTTGTGTTCCGAAATCTCTATATTTCGCCCAACAATGCCATCATTCCACCCATTGTTTATAGCCAGCAAGTCAGCTCCTTTTTGGCTCATCATCACATCGCCAAACGAAGATTCCCCTTCTTTGAAAGCTTTTCCTGCAGTGACCGGTATATTCAGAACGGAAAAATAAGCATCGTCGATGTAGTACAAATCGTTTAAATTAAACAATACTTTTTCTCCGTCGGGAGAGAATACGTTGTTTCCCGATGCGCTACTGGTAGGGACATTAACACCCAATCCTGCGATTTCTACTTCGGGCAATGCTATGAGTTCGTTAAGTACGGTTTGAATTTTGTAGGGTTCTATTCCGCTAACGGCTCCAAAATATACATTTTCGGAATTGTAACCGTGATCGGCATTTTTAATTTTTTCGTACTGCATACTTACCACAAAGAGCATGGCCAAAATAAGTGCTGCCCCTGTGAATTGAATGGCAAGCAATACTTTTTTCCATTTCGTATTATTTTGCCGATAGGTGCGAAATGCGGCGGCAACAGGTGTTTGTGCGAAAATTCGTCCCGGAAAATAACCGATGCTCACTATCAGCAGACCCAAAATCAGCAAAACAGGAATAACTACGTGTGAATTGAGAGTAGCGTTAAGGCTGTGTCCTACTTGAACTTCGGCGGCAGGCTTTAGTATCAGAATAAGCCCGAAAGCAACTACCAGCGATATAAAGAAAATGAGCGTACTTTCCGTGAAAATGATTCCTTGCAGGTTTCTTTTTTCGGCGCCATAGCACTTGTAAATTGCCGATGTTTTGGCACGGTTTACCAGTGTACTTATCGTTAACAGCATATAGTTCATCACCGAAACAAAGAGCACGATAAATGCGATGGCGCTGAGAATGAATATCATGTCTTTTACCGCGTTAGGAAACGCTTCGCGTATAGATTCAAACGAATATTCCAAACGTGAGCCTTTGGCTTCCAGGTCTTCAATGTTTTGATGCTTTTCCTGCATCTTGCGCACGGCTGGAGCCAAACTCTCGGGCGTTACGCCTTTTTCGAGTTTCACGCATGTATAGTAACGGTCATTTCCCATCCAATTTTGTGTGCCATCCCATGTGAAATTACCAATGGAAACCATCGAAATAGCAATGTCGTATGTATAGTTGGAGTTTTCGGGTAATGCCTTGAATACACCACCGATAGTGAGTTTCTTACCCGGATATTCTTTTATTTCGATGGTTTTTCCCACAACGTTCCCGCCCATTTTTTCAGCAATTTCGCTCGAAACGATGCAGGACATCGGACTTTGCAGTGTTTCTGTTCCTTCGCCGCTCAGCATCGGACGTGGCAATACATCAAACAAAAACTCGTCAGCCAGAGAAAAATCGGCAATGTAACTTTTGTTGTCTTCGGAGTAAAACACCATATTTCCTTGTGAAACCAATCGGGTGGCGACTTCCACACCCGGCACTTCCGCTTTCATTCCTGGGCCGATTGCACCACTTACACGCGAATGTGTACGCATCTCTTCCGATTGTTTGTCTTGATTGAAACTTTCGTTTACGATATAAATCCGGTTCGAATCTGGATAAAAACTATCGAAACTGTAATAATAAAACACTTCCGACAGGAGAAGAATACCGAAGGCTAAACCGGCAGCTAAAGAGATAATTCGGGTGGTGGTGTGTTCGCCTTTGCGGAAAAGTTTGCGTGATGCTAATTTTAATGCGTTCATATTTTAAATTCTATATTTGTTGTAAATTATAGTTGTTGTTATTTCTTAATGCCATTTTTGTGCCAAAAGTGCAACTAATTTATATTAAGCTGTCTATGTGTCTGAAGACTGTGTGGTGTTGTCAATAATTTAGACAGTTG
>JAUNUM010000158.1 GCA_030538215.1 Bacteroidia bacterium | reverse complement strand
TGAATGATAACCCGATGCAGTTCTTCCATAAAATCGGTATTATACTTTTGTGAATTACTGCGAACAGTATCCAAACTGATAAAGATATCGCCCGATATTTTATTTCCTTCGGAATAATCGAATGTGATGATATCTGTATAAAAATCGTGCGAAAGATATTGGTTGTTTACTTCCAGAATTTTTTCATCGGTACAAAACAGATAATTGATGTCTCCGATTTTTTTACCGTAGCTATCGGTAACAAGTTTAATCCAATTTTTTGTATCGCGCTTCCCGATTTTAGGAAAACCAATGTTTTCTGCCTGAAATGTAATTGCCATGTTTTTTAACTTTTATTTACTTGGAGAGTCGTTTATTTTATATCCGAAAAAGAGATAGGCCACGAAAATCGCTGCTAAAACACCTGCCAAATCCGCCAAAAGCGCATAGGATACGGTATAACGGCTATTTTTAATGTTTACTGCACCGTAATAAACAGCAACAATATAAAAAGTAGTATCGGTTGCGCCTTGCAAAACGGCCGATAGTCGTCCGGCAAACGAATCAGCTCCGAAAGTTTTCATTGCATCAATCATCATTCCACGGGCGCCGCTTCCGCTGAGTGGTTTCATAATCGCTGTTGGCATTCCGTCCACCCAACGAGTATCGGTTCCGGTAAGCGCTACCAGACTTCGCAATCCGTCCATCAAAAAATCCATCGCACCCGATGCACGAAAAACACCAATTCCTACAAGAATAGCGATAAGATAAGGTATGATTGTAACGGCAGTTTTAAATCCGTCTTTTGCGCCATCAATAAATGCTTCAAAAATATTGACTTTCTTTTGCATTGCAATCACGATGAAAATTACGATTACAGAAAGCAAAATGATATTGGCAATAAGTCCCGAAATAATATTGGCTTTTTCCTGCGACATGGAATTAAAAGCGAGAACAGTTCCGGCAATAATAGCCAGCATACCAATGAAAAAGCCCATTATGGCTTTGTTGAAAATATTGATTTTTTGTTTGAGACAAACAGCAATGACACCCACAAGTGTTGCTACAAATGTGGCGATCATAATCGGAATAAAAACATCGGCAGGATTGGCAGCGCCCAACTGTGCTCGGTAAACCATCACGGTAACGGGAATCAGTGTAAGTCCCGATGCGTTCATCACGAGAAACATAATCATCGGATTTGAGGCTTGCTCTTTGTTTGGATTTATTTCCTGCAACTCCTGCATCGCTTTCAGCCCGAAAGGTGTGGCGGCATTGTCCAAACCGAGCATATTGGCCGAAACGTTCATCAGAATGGAGCCGGAAGCTGGATGTCCTTTAGGAATATCGGGGAAAAGTTTGGAAAATAACGGCGCTACACCACGTGAAAACAAATCGATCATTCCGCCGCGTTCGCCAATTTTCATTACCCCCAGCCAAAGCGAAAGAACGCCGGTCAATCCCAACGAAATTTCGAAACCCGTACGGGCTGAGTCGTAGGTTGAATTCATTATTTCAGTGAAAACGTTTACGTCGCCCAAGAAGATGAGTTTGGCCAAGGCAACAACAAAAGCGACGAGAAAAAAAGCAATCCAGATGTAATTCAGAACCATAACAAAAGCATTTCACAATTATTTTGTCAAAGATAATACTTTCGGATAAATAATTTTTATCTTTACGTTTTAGAAAGATTGTGATTCATGCGTTGGAAAGATTTTTTATACTATCAGAAAGGCGAAAAATTAGTAGTAATTTTATTGCTTATTCTCATTATTTTAACTCTTGTTTTAAACCTGATATTATCGCAACGCCGCAGCAATGACATAGTTTTCACACAAAATGATTCGCTGATAAAAGTTTTCGATGAGTTTCAACGTAACCTTAAAGAGAAAGAAAACAGAGCTTTTGTACAACAAAATCAAGAAATATCTTTTGTTCAAGAGGGAAAATATAAATCATCAACTGCTCAAGAGCTTTCTACTCAAAATGTACCAGACAATTATTCTTTTCCGAAAGCAGAAAAACTCACTGCAGGCGAAACAATTTCTTTAAATTCTACCGATACCGCCCAATGGAAAAAGATTCCCGGAATAGGGAGTTCTTTCGCTTCGCGAATTATTAAATATCGGAAATCGTTGGGTGGATTTGTTTCTGTTGAACAGCTCAGGGAAATTTATGGTGTTGATAGCGAAATGTTTTCTCGTATATCGCCCTATATTCAAGCCGATGGAAATTTTAAAAAAATTCAAATCAATAAATTGGAATTTAAGGAATTACTGAGTCATCCTTATCTCAATTACAAGCAAGTTCAGGCAATTATGAACCTGCGAAAAAAGAAAGGTAATATTTCGTCTGTTGATGAATTGGCCATGTTGGACGAGTTTACACCAGATGATATTTTTCGAGTCGAACCCTATCTGGAGTTTTGACTTTGATTTATATTTGAAAATCAAATGTTTAATTTTTTTATAAAATCAATCAATATGAGAAAACAAACACCTCTTTATATCTACGTAGCATTCGTTTACGCAATTATTTTCTTGTCGTTTGCTTCCTGCAAGCAAAAAACAATACAAATCGATCCCGAATTTGCCCGATACATAGCGGCATTTACTTACGGTAATATTTCGCCCGATT